>JAZDLJ010000054.1:0-4272 GCA_043802115.1 bacterium
AAACAAAGATTTCTGCAAACCCAATAAGAGAGCCTCTTAGAGAATCCCATCTAACTACACCAGTGCCCTATACTTACAGCGTGCATAAATTGCATTTTTTGTTGGTTTGGATAATTTTGGACTTATTAGTGCCAAATTTAGCGATAAAATGGAATCATGATACCCAAAATTTTCGAACCTCCAAATCAAGCCCCCTACCTACCTCATCTCTAACCTTAAACCAATCCAACCCTTCCTTTAATAATCCAATTTCTGCTAAAAGTTCTTGTTTATCACCTTTATCAGCCAACACTTTTAGTTTATCAGAAAATTTTTTCAACTGCAGGATCTTCTCTGTCTGACTCTCCAATAAAAAATTTATTAGGGAGGCAAGTTCAGAATACTCATCGAATTGGCGAAGTTTTATCCTTTGGGTTAAATCACCTTCCGTCATCAATCCAACGACTTTTTCAATACGATACAAAGGTCCGACCAATGGACCAGGATAAAAAAGACTAATAATCACGGCAATAGCTGTGCTCATTATCCCAGCAAGAAATATGATAGGGATTAATAATTCCTTCATATTTTTTAACTTTACGTGAAAAGACCGCCAATTTTGGTCTACTGCCCGATTACTATAAATATAAAAAATAAGACTCGATACTATTATGCAGGCAAATATGACGACCAATATCTTGATAATTAATCTTATCTGCATTCGACGTTTAATATCTAAATTTATTAGTTTACGTCTTTTTTTACTATCAGACATTCTTATCTCCTTTCATTTAAATTAAAAATAATCCTCTTCTTTATGACACGCAACACACAAATCTTTAGAAACAGCTAATCGAGCAAGTTTTTTTTGCTCAGCTCCATGAGGATCATGGCAAGTTATACATAAGATCATTCCATTTTCCCCTGTAGGGAGATCTTTAGGAATATGAGATTTTTCACTCTCTGAAGATATCCCTACAGGATGGGATAAACCGAGATCCTTCGGTGGATGACATTCCGAACAAACTTCCATCCCTCCTCTTTTTAAATCATTTAGTCCAGATAATCCATGTTTTCTTTCTCCTGATTCTTGTTTAACAAACTCCTCAAATTTATCAAATGTCTCATACTCACACACAATTTTGCACATTTGAGATGTCTTACAGTTAATAATTAACTCATTATTATCCTTTGTTATCTGTACATCATCAATATTTAATTCATAAGATCCTACAGTTGGCATCGTTATGAATATATTACTTTCTGAGATAGAATAATTATTGTAGATATCCTGAGATTTTACTTTGAAATAATATGAAGTATTCGCTTCAAGCCCTACAAGTTTTATCCTATGTATTTTCTCAATATTTTGATTGATATTAGAGCTCATCTTATAATTCAAATCCTGACCGTATATTATTTGTGAATCTGCCATTTCATCAGTTATCCATCTAATCTCGCATTCCCTTGGACTTAGGTCCAATATTTTTATATCAGTTATAAGAGGACCTTCCTTATCTCTTGATGTTGTAAATACTTTTTCTGCAACATCTGTTTTATTATCTAAAGTAGAAGATTTAATCTTTATTGAATAATTAGTCTCTGACGATAGGTCAGGGATAAGTATTTTGTGATGTTGAGTGTACGCTGAATCATAGTAACTAAATAAATCATAGGTTTTATCTTTCCCCAAAAGTAAAAAAGTATCACAATAGCCCTCAGTTTCCCAACTAATTCTGGCAGATTTTGAAGCCGAATTATCAATTCTGATATCTTTTATTTCAATATTCTTGTTATTAATTATATTCGAGATATCTTTAACATTAAAAGTTTGTTCCTCTGAGGTGGCAAGATTACCATTCTGATCTATTGACTTTATCTTGTAATAATAAGTAGTCTCAAAAGATATATTATTTAAAACTAACTCATGGCTAGTTACCATCTTTACATCAAGGGGGGTAAAATTTTCAAGTTTTTTAGTTACGCCAAAGACTATTTGAGAGTTAGATGGCTCATCAGTAACCCATGAAATAGCAACCTGATTCAACACCCCTTTCTTAATTCTGACTAGCTTAATCTTACTTATTTTAGGAGGGATATTATCACCTTTTATGGGAGAAGGATTAAATTTATCATTAAAAGAAGATCCTAAATTAGTAAGGTTACTTGAAAAATTAAATATCTTAGAAACTTGTATATTTCCATTTGGATCCTCAGCCCTGATCCTAAAACCATAATCACTCCTGGGAGATAAATTGGTTAGTCTTATCTGATGTTGAATAGCAAAATTATCAGTACCAGTAGTTATAAACTGAGATTTTTCATCTTGCTTATACTCATCAGCTTCTTTAAGATGGCATTTATCACATTGTTTTTTTTCAAAGGGGGGATGGGTGAAAGAATATTTTTTTTCATAAACATCTTGGTGACATGATCTACAAACATCACCTTTATTTGGCTGGGCTAACGTATTAAAGGCATTAAAGGATATTGTTAAAAGTAAAATAATTATGAGGGTAAAAATCAATAATAATATGTTTTTTTTCATTATCTACCTTTTTCCCTTTCGGGTTTCATTGTTTAACGTTTTTAACATCTCTGAAAATAGATTCTGTGTTAATCTTACTGACGATACCTCTTGGCCGATATCAAAGATTACCTTATAATCATCACCACTATGTTCATGTTGACTCATCCATAAAGTCTTGCCACTCTTTATGTGAAAAAGATGTACACAAACACATAGTTCTGGAATAGTTTCTTTATCTTCATTCTGATGTTCTTCAAATCTCAAGACCTCACCTATAAAGATAGCCTCAACACCTAATTTTTCACCTAATATCTTCGCAGTTTTGAAGTCTATAGTATCTTTTACTCTTATGAGATTATCTACTAATACCTCATTTACATCCCCAAGATTAGCAACTTCAAATTCGGTTTTGTTATGAAGTTCAGAGATAAAAATATAGGTAGTAATCAATCCCGCATCAATCTTTCTGGTCTTATTAGCAAATGGCAGGACAGCTACTTTTTTTATAGGAGTGGTTTGATTTTTGTATTCTTGATGGAGAAAATAAGTCTTTGGTGTGTGTTTCTGACAGGAAGATATAAATATTGTAAATATAACTATTATGAAAATGACTATTGGGTTCTTATGTCGTAGAAAATTTTTTATCACCACTGCTCTCGCAAACCTTATTATTAAATTAGCGCCCTTCAAAAGTAAAAAACTACTTTTCCCCTATTAAAAGCAGTACTTGATTAGCAACATTATCGACTAATGTTCCCAAGGTTATTACTTTCCCTAATCCTAAAACCCTTTTATAATCATTCGCTGTGTTCGTCTTAATAATATCTTTAACCAAAGAAATGCTTCCACTAGCATCCACATTAATCATTTGGATACGAACGCTTACTTGAAGATTATCAATGGTAGAATAAGAAAGGATGGAGCCTATTAGTAATTGATCAGCCTCAAGACTCTTACATATCTCCTTTATTACTTCAGAAGATAGGTAACCAATATGTCTTACCCGCAATTTTAATAAGACATCCTCAACTTCCTGATCGTTTACTAGGATATAATCTCCATTTCGGGTAAGTCTAGTTATTAAAGCTTCTCGAAATACCTTAGATGCATCCTGGGTATTGCTAAGATTTTCAAAAGGCAAGATAATCAGTCTTTTGTTCAAAGGCTGTTGAGAAGAACTAGCTAATTCCCTGGCATAAACGCTACTAGAATTAATAAGGATACTTATGGAAAAAATAATTATGACTTGAAGGTATTTAAGTCGAATAGGAATTTGCATTTTTTATCTTAACTCCCTGTCTTCTCTTTGCCTTAACGTCTTTGTGACTAATCTATACTACTCCAAGTTAGGTTTTTCTGAGGTAATGCAGGTTAGTTTTGTAACTAGCTGTTTAGCCACAAAGTAGCAGAGGCACAAAGAAAAAAAAGAAAAAAAACTTAAAAATTTTCAACCTGTACGATTAGAATAGTGCCTTTTTGCTCCGAAGGAGCATTTCATACTAGCCTAGGGTGAGCGAAGCGTAACCCTAGGTAATGATTTATATACCGATAGCACTCTGAAAAAGTGCCTCATAAATTATAATAAGCTCATCATATTATTATAATAGATGAAGCACTCCTTCAGAGTGCTATTTGTTTTTTTACTGCTCCCAGGGTTGCGCTTCGCTTACCCTGGGCTAGTATGACATTTCCTTTCAGGAAATCAATAAGGTTCTTAGGATAAGACTATCCTTAACATAGTGAGTTGTGAATTCTAATCGTAC
>JAZDLJ010000069.1:0-14103 GCA_043802115.1 bacterium
CGCTTCGCTCAAACAGAGGCAATTTTACGGGAATCTGTGCTAATAAAATTTACAAAAAGCCTACTAAATAACTCACTCCAGCAAAATTTTTGTCTTCTCGTGCCCCTAGAGAATAAGGTATTTATTTTGGAAAGATGTCCAGTAAGATTACTCTCTAAAAAAAGTTGCAAATTTTATCACATAAACAGAATATTTTCCACCTTTTTTATTACTATGTCATAACTTTATGATAATGTTCCTTATATAACTCAAATTGAACATTTTTTAATAACTATGAGATAATTGTCTTCCTGTCTAAATGAATTTTATATATGCGAATTAATGGTTGGAGTTAACCATCTAAAATTAGCTACTTACAAAGGTGGCTTTTTATAGGCTGTTAATTAACTAGCTGTTTATATTAATTTTAAAAAATTTAGCTCTTAAATCAGCATTATATGAGTATAGTCAATCTCACTCTGAAAGATGCTTGGGTTTTTTGTTGACTTTTATTTTTTAGCGACCTTAAACTATCTATGACTTTTGCGGAATTTTGGTTAAAAAAATTCAAAATTAGAATTGCTGGAAGTATGCAATAAAGAACAAAAAAGACATTGAACAGCCAGAAAGTAAAAAAGCTACTTTCTGGCTGTTCAATATTAAAATCCGACAAGGTCGAAGATAAAAGGATAAGATACCATGACTTCTGTTGCCCCTCCTGATGGTTTAGGGAACTGCCATGATCTTATCTTCTCTTGAATACAGGAGTGAAGATTATTTGAGTCCACAGAAGAAAAATTTACTCGAACCTCACCAACTCTTCCTGAGGCTAAGATCTTCCACTCAAAGATTATTTTACCTGCTAGAACTGGATTGGAGACCAAGGCGGATTCATAACAAAATACAATCTCATCCATGTGTTGATCAATAACCTTTTTTACCGCCTCTCTACTCATCCCACCACCTTGGATAAAGACTTTTTTACTCAGCTCAGCCTTTACTTTTCCTGTTACCATAGCCATAACCTTATTTTTTCCGGTTTTTCCTGTCTCTAATTTACCAATTATTTCTTTACCTACCTCTAAAGCAGCAATTCTTCCTTTACCTTGAGCACCAGCACTCCTCAGGACTGCAGTAGAGCCTTTTGTGGTAATTACACTACCAACTGATGATGCCTCAATTCTACCATTGCCTAATTTTCCAACAATACCTGTAACTTTAAAGTTTGCACCACCTTTACCATTTGGGCTCGGGACTGCATCTAGATTAGTAACATAAGCTAAGGCATCGGTGGGACCAGCTTTTGTGCTAAGAACACTTAATATCCCTGTATCTTTAACATTAACCTTACGATTCAGGATATTTCCTCCTGCTTCACCACTTCCTCCACCAGCATCTGGATGCTGAACAATTGGTGGATCTGGATCATAATTTTTTTTCTTTAAAGAAGCAACACGTTTGTTTTGTTTAGGAACTATCTTTCTATTTTTTTTACGAGGCCGCTTTTGAATCTCTGCAATCTTTTCTTCCACCCTAGCTATTTTTTTTTCCTCTTTCTTCTCTGGAATTTTTTCTTCCACCTTGGCTATTTTGGGAGGTTCAATCTTTGGTTCTTCAACTTTATCAATATCTTTTATCAACTCACGTGGATCAATCTGAACAAAACGAGGTTCTTCTGGTGGTGGAGAAAAACGTGAAATAGTAGGATATATCCCTGAAACGATGACCAAGATCAAGTGAAAGACAACAGATTTTGTTAGATTTTTCCAAAGATGTTTTTCTTTTTTGTTTGTTACAGGAACATATGGACTAGGACTCATCCTTATCCTTCGTAAAAAATAGTCATAATTACCGTCATTTAAGAAGACTACTCCTTTTTGAGGGATTGGATAATAGTAAATCCCTTTTTTTTGATTATAAATATTTTCTGGCTTACATAACTCACTATTATCTAAAGTTGATATCCCATCAATAGTCACTTTGCCTTTAAAATTTTCATGGAAGAAAAAATAACATTTTTTAGAACTTTTGTTCTCTGCAATACAAAATTTATCATCTTCACTAAAACTATAAAATTTTTCTTTTTGATTTAAGAAACAGGTATCAATAATGTTATTTTCTAAACATTTTATTACTTCAATAACTTCCTGACCTAGCTCTTTATAAACCTGTTGAGATTTATCCTCAATAAGTTTTTCCTTGAGGGAGAAAGAAACCTCCTCCTCTTCCTCCTCCTCTTCTTCCTCCTCTTCATATTGTTTTTTTGCTGTATCCTTTTCTTTTTTTAACTCTTCTACCATTGGCCTCTTTTTAGTTTCAAGAGAAAAGTTCTCTTGTGAGTCTTTCTCAGGCTTATCCTCTATTGTATGTTCCTCTTCCATCATTATATCTTTTAGTGATATTCCAATAAGACCCTCTTCTGAGTGTTCAACATCTTTTGGCTTAGCCTCAATTTTTTGTTGCTGGTTACTATCTGGTAAGAGTTCTGTTTTCTTTTCTATCGGTTCATCTGTTGTTTTGTGTTTTAGATCGTTCTCTTCTATTTTTTCTTCTAGTTTTAAGTTTTCTAACGGTATTTTACTAAATTTAATCTCAGGCTGATCTTCATCTTTTGAAAAAGATGGTTGAGTGATTGGCTTGTTAATTGGTTGAGTAGGGAAATTATTAGGCACACTCATTGTTTCATCGGATTCTTTTAATGTATATAATTCTGTAGGATTAATAAATAACTCCTTTGATAAAGGAATGGATTCTAATTCCTGTTTGAAGATTTCTTTCTCATTTACATCAATTTTATCTGGTGCATTTAGTTCATTGTCTTTGATACTTTTGGGTTTTTTTAAATCATTTACCCTTAAGACCTCAATAATAGAGACTGAGTCTGTTGTCTTTTTTAATTTTATTTTTAAGGTATACTGTCCTATCTTTACATAGTCCAGGGGGCCAAGCCTCCAACTGGTTACTATTTTATCTTTTATACGAATACATTTACCGCTATTCTTAACAGATATTATGGTCTCTCCATTTTTAAAATAAAAAACAGCATGAATATCAGAAATATTTGGATCATCTAGAACTATATCTGCCTCACTACTTTTACCAACTGAGACTGTTTTTTTACCAAAACAATCTAAACCAAGATATTTATCTCCTTTAAAAATGTGAAATTCTGCTAAAAATCCATCTTGTAGGCTGGTCCCAGCCTTTTTATCTGTGGAGAACACAGATGTTGCTAAATTATTTTTGTCTATGGATATATTTAGCTCTCTATTCATATTAGCACCCATCTCCATTTAGATTAGATTTTTTATCTTTAATATTAAATTCTTCTAAAATTTCTTTACGATAATTTTTCCTATATTCAAGCATACTTTTAATTTCGCTTTTTTTTCTATTGAGAAGATATATCGCCCCTGATTTTACTGTCTGTCCGGTGATATAGGCGTTTCCAAAATCTATCCGATCAATTAAATTATCACCAATTCCTTGATTTTGTACCTCTTTTTTAGTTTCCTGTTTTACTTCAGTTTTATTCTCTTGGTTTGGGTTAATTATTTCTTCTGCTGATACTGGGGATATACTAAAAAGCAAGCTGGCCGTTGAGATGTAAATTGAGAATAAGAATATTGATAAACTTAAAAAATATTTCATAATACTCCCCTCCTTTTTATTTTTTTAGAACCATAAACTGGAAATTAGGATATCCTGCTAATCCTGCGGTCTTGATAATACTGTTTATTGATTCAAAGGATATATTTTTGTCACAGAAAAACAAGACAACTCTTTTATCCTCCTCCTTATTTTCTTCCCCTTCTTTTTTCTCCTCCATGCTATCATAATATGTTTTCAGCTTTTCATATAAAATTGACCCTTGAAGGTTTTCAGGATCAATCTCTTTAATCTTACCATCTTTTAATTTAATAATCACTTCTTCTCCAAGGATTAGTTCTGTTTGTGTGAGCATTAACTTAACACTATCCTTGTATTCGTGTTCAGATACTGACTGTGGTAATTCTAGATCCTTTGCCAGGTCCATTGTCGCTTTACCAGTAGAACAACACAATAAAAAAACCAGGGTAATTGTAAACATATCTAACATAGATGTGAGTGGTAACTTAGGTAATGAAGAATCTCTATTTTTTTTACCTTTTTTTAAAGCCATTTCTAGTTCCTCCTATTCTACCTTTCCTGAGATTACAACATTAGGAAATAGTGCTTTATTTTCGGAATAACGGGCGCCATCCATTACTCGGATGATAGTGTCATATAAAATATCTTTTTCAGGGAGAATAATTACTGTGTCACTTTTTGGATAGCTTTCTTTAATTTTTTTTAGCCATTCGGTTACCTGATCTAAAGGATATTCATTCTGGTTATTTTTAATTAATTGCTTATCCCACTTAACCAACTCTTCTTCTCCTAATTCATCAGCGAGTACTGATAAATGGATTTCATTTTTCTTTACTTCTATATTTATAGCCTTTAATTTTATCTCTGTTTTTTCAGGTGGTTTCTCAGGGTTATTATTTTCTTGTTCTTGCTTATTTTCTGCAAGTACTGGGACAGAGGTTTTTATAGCGCTTAATTCATAAAAGGCAGTAGTGAAAAGGAGAAATGGAAGTATCACCAAAAAGGCATTCATTATGGGGATTAAGTCAATATCAACCTCTTCCTCTGTATTAGAACGATTTTTTAATCTTAACATTAATTTTCTTCCTTTCTTTTTATAATAGAGAGGGTATTGAAAAGAGTGGCGGCCTTTTCCTCAAATTGGTCAGCAAGGTCATTTCCTCTATTATTTAAGACATAATACCCAATAAGACAGGGGATTCCTACAATTAATCCAAAGGCGGTAGTAAGCATAGCTGTAGAGATTCCATCTGCTAACATCTTTTGTTTCAGTGCTGCATCGGCATTAGCTACACCTTCAAAGGCTGCCATCAAACCTGTTATAGTTCCAAGTAAACCGAAGAGGGTGGCGACATTTGCAAATAGGGACATGTAATTGATTCGAGTTTTGAGCTTTGGGATTTCTCTCATTAAACTCTCTTCTATGGCGCGTTCGATATCTTTATCCTTTTTATCGGCCTTTAAAAGGCCAGCCTTAAAGATACGCCCTAGAGGATGTTCTTCCACCCTTCTACACTCTTCTAATGCCCCTCTGTAGTCCATCTGCTCAACCTTAAACAAAATTTTTCGAAGAAATACATCTGTATTTAAACGTAAACGAAGATAAAGGAATCCAAATCGTTCACAGAAAACCGCAACGCCAAAGACCGATACTCCTAAAATTACGTACATAAAAGGGCCACCTTGTTTTAATAAACTAAACATATTTTATTTATCCTCCTCTCTTGTTTAAAAAAAATAGCCGAGTTGCGAGATTATTTTTATCTTCGACAACTCGGCCATCATTGTAATATTTTTAATATTAACATCGTTGTCGGTACGCCCGGCGATCTTAATAAATAAAGATATTACGTTAGACCCGTAGCTTTGCGTCCCATGGTTTCCCACGGTTTGCCTTTTCGGATAATTTGTAATAGGGAGAAAGTAGCTTTTTTACTTTCTCCCTATTACAAGTTTTTTTGTCTTACTATTGAGTTACTAAATACTGATTTATTTCAAAAAGATATCTTCTGTGCGTTCTCTCTAAGTATAATTACCTATATCCTTAATGTTCATTTTTTTTTAAATTAAATTTTGTTTTCACCTCCTTGGCTAGATTGATTTGATACTTTATTTTGATAGTTGTCCTCTAATAGTATAATAAGCAAGATCCATGCCAAAATTAATAATTTGTTTATTGTGTGTAATTACAATGAGTTGTTTTTGAGGTGTCTATTTTTTACTTATATTTTCTTGCGTTATTTTACGCATTGCTAGTAAAATTACGCAGTGTTTTTCGTTTATCGTGTTCCTTTGCTTAGATTTGAGACTAATTTAAACGTACAGGAATTTTCATTTTTTTTATGCGGGTTTACGGGTGATGAAGTTTTTAGTTCCCTCTCCCTGGGGATAAGTCCGCTCACAGGGCGATAATTTAATTGCATGTGGTCAAAAATTTTAAAAAATTGACAATTAAAATTTATTATCATATTATTATAGGTATAAGCAGTATGAGGTATATTAATGATTTTGTGTTGTTTGTACGTAACGTTTCTAAAATAAAATATTTTTTTAAAATGAAAGTATTAATGAGATTAATACCCAAATTTCAAAAATATAAACTTGTGATGTGGGCTATCGAGGGGTTCACTCTATTAGAGGTGATGGTGTCTATGGCCATTATTTCGATAGTCTTTGTGAGAGTTCTTATTAGCCAATCTGAAGGATTAAAAACGATTGATCATCTAAAGATTAAGTCTAAAGCTGTTTCGTTGGCAAAACAAAAGATAGAAGAGATTAAGTTGTCAGATTTTCCAGAAATTGATTCAGAAATAGATCAACAAGAGGAGGGGGATAAATGGTTTTTATGGACAAAGATGGTGGAAAAGACTTCTATTGATGGTTTAAGAAAGATAACTTTAATTGTAAGTTGGTTTGAAGGTAAAAGTAAGGAGGAAATATTTTTATCTACATATATAGTTAATAAAAACTAGAGGTGAAATATAAAAATAAAACACTATTTGAAAAATGATAATAGCTTAAGTTCTCAATATCATTGAGAGGTATTAAATAAAAAAAAGTATCTAAAAAAAATATTGACAAAAATAGAACGCTGTATTAATATGCACTTTTTAATGAAAAAAATCTAAAAAATCAAATGTCAGCAACTAATTCCAAGAAAAGAAATGAAGAGAAACAGTATCTTGTTAAGGCAGTTATAAATGCCCTTGATGTGTTAGAGGTATTTATTGGTAAAGAAGAAGAAATAGGTGTGGGGGAGCTAAGTAGGAGGTTAGATCTTCCCAAGAATAAGATATTTCGTTTGTTGTCAACACTAAAAGAAAGAGGTTTTGTTGAGCAAAATAAGGTGACTGAAAAATACAGGTTAGGATTAAAAGTATTCGAATTAGGTCAGGCTTATAAAAGTAAATTGGGGTTATTAAAACTAGCCCACCCTATATTGGTTAATCTTTCTGTTAGTTGTGATGAATCCGTTTATATGGCTGTGTTGGATGGAATTGAAGTAGTCTACGTGGATATGGAAGAAACGACCAAGCCACTTCGTATCGTTCCTCATCTTGGTTCCAGGGCTCCTGTGTATTGTACTGCAATAGGTAAAATCCAATTGGCATTTAGAGATGTTGAAGAAAGAGAGGGAATTGTCAAGAAGATGAGATTGGAAACAAAGACTAAAAATACTATTACTGATATTAGAAAATTAACGAAGCAACTTTTGGAGATAATTAAAAAAGGTTATGCCTTAGATAATGAAGAATTTGAAGAAGGTGTAAAATGTGTGGCTGTGCCTATTAGAGATTATAATAATGCTGTTGTAGCAGGTATCTGTATTTCTGGCCCATCTGTGAGGATGTCAGAAAAAAGGATAAAAAACGAATTATTGAAATTAATCCTGGATGCTAGCCAGGAAATATCACACAAATTAGGATATCTTGAAGGTTATAAATGAAAATAGCTGTAACTGGAAAGGGAGGAGTTGGCAAGACTACGATTGCAAGCTTATTAGCAATCCTATTTGCAAGAGAGGGAAATAGGGTTATTGCTATAGATGGGGACCCTGATAGTAATTTGGCTTTGTCGCTTGGAATCTCAAAAGAAGAAGCGGCTAAAATAACTCCTCTTTCTGAATTAAAAGAATTAATTCAGGAACGAACAGGAAGTGTTCCAGGTGTTTCAGGAGGTATCTTCAAATTAAATCCAAGTGTAGATGATATCCCAGAAAGATTTTCAATTGAGCATAATGGCGTTAAACTTATGGTGTTCGGTAATTGTAGGATGGGAGGTAGTGGTTGTTATTGTCCGGAGAATGCTTTTTTAAAAAATTTACTTAAGCACCTGCTAATACAAAGAGAAGATATAGTAATTTTAGACATGGAGGCTGGGATAGAACATTTAACCCGAGGGACAGCTTCTTCAGTTGATGCCTTTATAATTGTTGTAGAACCAGGTTTGAAAAGTATCCAGACGGCTGAAAAGATAAAACAATTAGCTAATGACCTTGGTATTGTAAAAATTTATGTTATAGGAAATAAGATAAATAGTGAATTGGATAAAGATTTTATAAGAAATCAATTAAAGGGGATGAATATTATAGGGTTCTTGTCGTTTAGTCCTAAGGTAATAAAGGCAGATATTGAAGGTAGAAATGCCTTTTATGAGAATGAAGAGATAGTTAGGGAGATAAGGACGGTTAAAGATATACTTATAACTTTGAAGTGAGTTAAAGGTAGCTCACTTTATCCATCAGGCTCTTTTTTATGGATATCGAAAAAATAAAAGAAGGAGTGAGATTAATATTAGAGGGTATTGGTGAGGACCCTAATCGTCCAGGTCTTATGGAGACACCACGAAGAGTGGCGGATATGTACCAGGAGATATTTAGTGGCTTAGAGACAGAGCCAACTCAAATTATGAAGGTCTTAGAAGGTGATTATCATGAAGAGATGATCTTAATTAAAGCAATTCCTTTTTATTCAGTATGTGAGCACCACTTAGTACCTTTTACAGGAAAGGCTTGTGTAGCGTATATCCCTTCTAAAGGTAGGATTGTTGGACTAAGTAAATTATCCAGAGCATTAGAAGTTCTAGCTAAAAGACCTCAGTTACAAGAGCGATTGACAAGTCAACTTGCAGATTTAATCATCTCTAGTCTACATCCTTTAGGCGCTATGGTAGTTATCGAGGCTGAGCATCTATGTATGTCAATGCGGGGAGTGAAGAAACCTGGGGCAGTTGCAGTTACTTCTGCGGTAAGGGGAGTTTTTAAGACAAATGAATCTACCAGACAGGAGATGCTGGAGTTGATAAAGAAGTAATCTGAGGATGATAATTTGCAAAAAATTTGGATTCGCAAGGCTAAATCATATAAAGAAGTGGAGGAATTTGATAGGGAGTATTATTTAAAGATGGATGCAAAGGAAAGACTTGAGATAGTTCAGGCGCTAAGAGAGATGCACTTTAAGATGAAGAAGAACAGTCCAAAAGATGAAGACAGAGAAGGATTACGAAGAGTTATTAAAGTTGTTAAACAAAAATAAAGTTAAGTATTGTATTGTCGGGGCATATGCAGTTGCTTTTTATGCAAGGCCAAGATATACAAAAGATATAGATATATTAGTAGAACCAACTATTGAAAATGGGAAAAGGCTTATTGATGCCCTTAATGAATTTGGGTTTAGTAGTTTAAATCTGTCCGAAAATGATTTTTGCCAGAAAGAAACGATTATTCAGTTGGGATACGAGCCTGTAAGGGTAGATATTATAACTTCGGTTCAAGGATGTCCTTTTGAAAAGGTTTGGGACAATAAGGTAATAGGTAACTATGGTGATGAAGAAGTCTTTTTTATGGGTTTGAACGAGTTAATAGAATGTAAACAGGCTGCAAATCGTATGCAAGATAAAGCAGATGTAGAGATTCTATTAGATGTTAAGGATTCGAAAGAGTTAAAAAAGTAAAAATTTAGTTTTTGAATGAAAGGAGAATGTTATAATGGCAGCAGAAATAATTGATGGACAAAAGATAGCTAAAGAAATGAGGGAAGGATTTACTAAAGAGGTAGAGGAATTAAAAAGGAAAGGTGTTGTTCCAGGGTTAGCAGTAGTTTTAGTAGGAGAGAATTCAGCCTCAAAGGTTTATGTTAGTATGAAGAAAAAGGCTTGTCAACAGGTAGGATTCTATTCTGAGGAGCATAAACTTTCTGTAGACACAACTAATCAAGAACTTCTAAAGTTGATTCACAAATTAAATAGTAATGATAAGATTGATGGTATCTTAGTTCAGTTGCCTTTACCAAAACAGATAGACGAAGATATGGTTTTGGAAGAAATTGATTCCCAAAAGGATGTAGATGGGTTTCATCCATATAATATGGGACTTCTCCTGGCCTCTTCTTATAAGTCGAAGACAGAGCCTTTGTTTCAACCGTGTACTCCTTTTGGAGTTATGAAGATGTTAGAGTATTACAAGGTTGATTTAAAGGGAAAAAATGCTGTTGTAATAGGCAGGAGTAATATTGTTGGTAAACCTATAGCCTTGATGTTATTGAGGGAGGATGCAACAGTTACTATTTGTCATTCTCGGACAGCAGATTTACGAGCAGAGGTTAAAAAAGCAGATATTATCATTGCTGCAATAGGCAAACCAAAATTTGTAACTGTGGATATGGTAAAAGAGGGTGCTGTAGTTATTGATGTTGGAGTGAATAGATTAGAAGATGGTTCATTAGTTGGAGATGTTGATTATGATGAGGTTGCCAAGAAGGCTTCTTTGATTACCCCTGTTCCGGGTGGGGTTGGACCTATGACCATAACCATGCTTCTATATAATACTTTAAAAGCCGCAAAAGTTCACCATCATCTTCTGCCCTGATTCTCCGGATTAATAGGACATTATTAATGTCAATGTCAAGTAAAAGGAGACATTTTTTACTGACATTAAACACTGACTATCACTTGAGGTATATTTTATAATGAATAAGAAAAATGTTTTAGTCTTAGGAGGTGGAATTGCTGGTATCTCAACCTCTCTAGAGTTAGATAATTTGGGTTATAAGGTATTTCTTTTGGAAAAAGAGACCAGGCTGGGAGGTAAGGTTACAGATTTTTGTTGTAAGGCTACTGATAAATGTGCCTTATGCGGTGTTTGTCTGGCAACTGAAAAATTGCATGAGATTCAGAAAAACAGTAAGATTACTATTCATACAGGGGCATCTTTAATAGACTTAAAAGGTTCAGCCATGACTTTTAAAAGTAAAATAGAGGTAAAGGGGAAGATAAAAGAGTTAGACATCTCTGCAGTAGTAATTGCCACAGGTTATAAACCTTTTGATGCCAGGCAAAAAGGTCACTTAGGTTATAAGCGTTATGAGAATATAATTTCAGGCTTAGATTTAGAAGAGATGTTAAGGAACAAGCCTGATTTTTTAGCTAGCGATGATTTCCAAAATATCGCTTTTATTCAATGTGTTGGTTCAAGAGATCCTCATATAGGACATAATTATTGCTCTAAGGTCTGCTGTAAATATGGCATACGTCTAGCGAATCGTATAAAATATAGATATCCCCAGAAAGAGATTACTATTTACTATATGGACATCCAAAAGGATGGTAAAGGTTTTTATGATCAGTATGAGAAGGCCTTACAGCAGATAAAATTTATAAATGGTATCCCTGTTCGGGTTAAGATAAATTCTGAAAATAATAAAAAGATAAATATCATTTGTGAGGATATAAGTAATAATATGATGGTGCAAAAAAATTATGACTTAGTAGTTCTTTCTATTGGTATGGATAATCCTGTAACAGATAAGGGATTAGATAAATTTATAGGTATTGAGAGAGATGACGCAGGTTTTTTTAGGACAAGGCAGGAAGGTATTTTTTTGGCAGGCGCTTGTCAGGGACCAAAAAATATAGTAGAGAGTATAGCTCATGGCCGAGAGGCGGCTTTACGGGTGGCGGAGGCATTAAGATGAAGATAAGTAAATCCAAAAGAAAGGTTGAGAAGAAGGTATTAATCATAGGAGGTAGTCTGGCAGGATTTCAACTGGCCTCAGATTTAGTTAAACTTGGGATTAAGCCTGTTATTGTTGAGGCTAAAAATTCTATTGAAGAGGTAATAGCTGGATTAAGGAGTGAACATCTATTTGATAAGGAAGTAGATAGGATCTTAGATGGGACCAAAGGAATTATTGAGAAAAATAGAATAGAACTAAACCTGTCGACAAGGATAAGAGATGTTCGAGGCCAGATAGGAGATTTTATGATTTCTCTCGTTAAAGAAAAAAAACAGGATATTGATATTTTTGTCCCTGTTGTCATTATAGCTAGTAATCCTTTTAGGGTTTTTTGTAAGGAAGATTATGATCTTGATTTAACTAATAATATTTTATCCCTTGCAAAACTGGAAAAGCTTGTTGAATCCAATGATAAGGGTTTGAAGAGGTTGTTAACCCCTAATGCTAAGAAGGAGAAGAAGAGCATTGCTTTTATTATTAACCACTCCGATAAGATTACTAAGATTTCTTCTATCTCAGCTCTCAAACAAGCCTTGTATTTAAAAGAAGAAATTGATTCTAAAATATATATCTTCTATCAGGATATTCAGGTTTCAGGGGAAGGTCTTGAAGCCTTGTATAAACAAGCAAGAGAGGAAGGGATCTTATTCTTTAGATATCATGGAGAGCAGCCTCCAAAGGTTAATTATGAAGAAGGATTAATTAATATACTTTATAATGATCTTTATTTAGATAACGTGTCTTTAGATATCAATTGTGATCTCTTGGTCTTGGATGATGAAATTTCCGTTTTAGATTCTAATACTGAGTTAAATTTATTTAATATTAATAAAGATGCTAAGGGTTTTTTACAAAAAGAGAATATTCGGCTTCAGCCATCTATGTCCAATCGACCAGGTATATATGTGATAGGTGGAGGTCGTGGAGCTAGTACAAATGATGCTAAGGAGATTATTGATGAAGCTAAGGCAGTGGCGTTACAGGTATATTCTTTATTATCTAAGGGAGAATTTTTAACAGAAAAGGTCTTAGATATTAATCCAGAAAAATGTGTTTTATGTCTGACCTGTATTCGGACATGTCCACATAAGGCTATAAGTGTGGGGTATTATAAGGCTCAGGATAAGAGGGTAGCAGAGGTAGATCACTTTGCTTGTCAGAAATGTGGCGTGTGTGCAGCAGAGTGTCCTGATAAGGCGATTCAGTTGTTGAGTTATGCTGACGAAAGGATTTTAGAGGAAGTGGGAGCAAGGTAAGGCTTAGGGGAAATAAATAAAATAAAAAGATAAAGAGGAGACCATGAATACCGAACCGAAAATAACAGCATTTTGTTGTGAACATTCAGCCCATCAGATCATTGAAGACCTGAAAGGTGATTCTAATTCACAAGATTTAATTATTAATAAGCTAAAGGTGATTAAACTTCCTTGTTCGGGTAAATTAGATGTCCTGCATATCCTAAAGGCCTTTGAAAATGGGGCGGAAGGGGTAATTGTTATGGCCTGTCATGAGGATAGCTGCCAATTTGTAAGTGGAAATATTCGGGCAAGAAAACGGGTAGGGTATGCTCAAAATATCTTGGCAGAGATTGGGATTGAGAAAGAGAGGGTTGAATTTGTGACGGTAGCTAATGTGGAGAGGGAGAAGGTTAGACAGGCGGTGGTGGAGATGGGGGAGAAGATTAGACAGGAAGACTTAGTTAAAGATATTCAGGATGCTCATAAAGAATTTTAAGAAGGTCTTTGTAAACCAGCAACTCCAGAAAAAATTATAAAGGAAGTGTTATCATAAGACATTTAGTTTATTAGAGAAAAAAGGGAGGGAAGAACAAATGAGCATAAGTGATTTTCCTGAGATTGCAGAATTAAGCATTCCTGAAAAGATTTTATTAGTTGAGGATATCTGGGATAGTATTTCTTTAGATGAATCTAATATACCTATACCTACGAGCCATAAGGAGGAGTTGGATAAAAGGCTTAAAAGTTATAAAGCTAATCCAGGGGATATCTTATCTCTGGAAGAACTTAAAGCAAGGGTTGAAAGAAGGAAATGACATATAAGTTACACTTTCTTCCTCAAGTGGAAGAAGATGTAGTTGTTGGATATAAGTGGTATGAAGAGAAGAAGGTATGCCTTGGCGAGGATTTCTTGCGTATGTTTTATGCATGCACTAATAGGATTAACCTAAGCCCATTTCTTTATCGGAAGGTTTATGGAGAATTTCGGCGTTGTTTACTTAGGCGATTTCCATACACTATTTATTTTAAGATAGAAGACGAATTGATTGTTATTTTTGGAATTTTTCATTCTGCACGAAATCCTAAGACTATTAGAATGATACTGCTTAATCGTGAAGAGAAGGATGACTTTTAATTAAGCGTGAAGGTGAGATACTTATTGGATTAAAATTTAAGGCTCTTAGTGGATTCCAAGTAAAAGACAACTTGGAATCCACTAAGAGCCAAATTTAATTTTCAAACAA
>JAZDLJ010000180.1:0-16831 GCA_043802115.1 bacterium
CCCTCTATAGACAATCTTTTAAAAAATTGGGTAGTCCTTACAAACTAATTGAGGTGGCATAAAATCAATTTTTAGTTACGAAAGGACAGTATAAAAATAACAATTTAGGTGGATAAAAAACTTCTCTTTTGATATATAAGATTATATATACTACCAAAAATTGGGAACTGAACACTGAAGGTTGCCCCTGATCATCTTAAAACAGTTATACTGCAAGTGAGCTTAAAGTAGCTTTTTTACTTTAAGCTCACTTGCAGTATAACTATCCCCAAATCTTAGGTCTAAATTCCTGATCATTTAAAATCTTCACATTATCCCCACTCTCAACAATCACAAACAGTCCTTTCTTACAGGCATATTTATCTGCCTCCTGATCTATCACTACCCCTCCAATTGCCCCTATCAACTTTCTATCCGCGTATTCTGGGAAAAAGGTACTAAACTTATCTATCCTCTCCAGGTGTTCATCCACATGTTCAATCCTTAAGGTGCTCTTAGCCTCAATTAATACTGCATATTCCCCATCTACGGCTAATATATCTATCTCCATAGTCTCTCCAAATTTACGACTTTTTGCCCGTGGATAGACCCTGCTAACCTCGATCCCGCGTTCTCTAAAAAGTCTCTCTGTCGCTGGTAGGATTAATCCCTCTACAAATCTTCCCCATTTTCCACTAAGATCGCCTACTGCCTTAAGAGTCTTTTCTAATTCTTTTTCAGTCTTTTTAAACTGTTGATCAGTCTCCTTAAACTTCTCCTCAAGTATCCGATCGGTTTCTTTGATCTTTAGATCTGTTTCTTTAAAAAGCATCCAAATTTCTTGAAAGCCCTTTTCCATTTCTGTTAAGGTCATAAATAACCACCTCCTGCATTCTCTTCAATCAGAAGAATCAATACAAATCTCAGCCACTACTCAATAAAGATGGGCAGTTAAAGGAAAATAAGCGCTACTTATTTTCCCTTAACTGCCCAATTACTGGCTCTCCCGCCCTCGGCATCCAAACCCTTTCCGGATCAGGACAAACCTCCAAAATCGCAGATTCCTCACTTGAGACAAAAAGAAAATCACCCTTACTGGCTGCCACTAGCGGCCGCAATTTGATCCGGTCATTAAGCCCAACCATATATTTTTCATTAGCGACAATAACACTAAAAGGGCCATTAACTAAGGCGCTACTATAGGTAATCCTTAAGGCTTCATAGACCTTTTTTTCAGGTTCCGGCATCCTCTCAATTTCTTCCCAAATTGGAGCGGATAATATCTTCGCAATTATCTCAAAAGAAAGTCCATGCCTCCTTGATAAAAGATCAAAGAGATAGGCTAAGACCTCTGTATCTGTAAATAAGTTACACTCATAACCAAAATTTTTAAGGTATCTCTTATTAATACCATAAGAGGATACTTCCCCATTATGAACGACAGTCCAATCTAATAATCCAAAGGGATGAGCCCCTCCCCACCAACCAGCAGAATTGGTTGGAAATCGGCCATGAACTGTCCAGGTATACCCCTTATACTCATCCAACTTATAAAAATCACCAATATCTTCAGGATAGCCAACCCCTTTAAATACCCCCATATTCTTACCGCTTGAGGCAACAAAGGCATTGTCAAACTTGGCATTGATATGCATAACTGCCGAGATAACAAAATCCACCTCTGATAAACCACTTGAATTTAAGCAATCATGCTTGGCACGGAGAAAATAGCGCCAAAGCAAAGGAGGGCAGGTAACATTTTTTACCCTTCTTGTAGGTATTGGTTCTGAATCCCTAATAGAAAAATATAACTTAAGATATTCTTCAGTTTCATTTCGAGCCTTTTCATCCCCAAAGATACAATGGAAGGCATAATAATCTGCATATTCTGGATATATTCCATAAGCAGCAAAACCACCGCCAAGACCGTTCGATCGCTCATGCATGAGGGCTATGGATTTAATAGCCATCTCACCGCTAAAGGTAACACCTTTTTGGTTCATTATGCCGCTGACCGCGCAGCCGCTTATATCTTTTTCAGGTCGTATCCCAAAATTCAGCTTTTTTGAATTTTGGGATACGACCGTAGTTAAAAGCTTAAGTCCTTCATTCATAATCTTAACTATACTTGCGATGACTATAAAATTGTAAATCCGTTCTCTTTAATCAAGAGATTGCAAAAATAATGTGGAAAATATTAACATTTTTATGTAATGGTGTCAAGGATTAATTACTTGAAAGATAGGATAGAACATAAAAGGTAGAGCTAGTATTTGGCGCTCTGCGCCTTACTAAAGACTATTTTGATGTAGAGCATCAAAATTCCCGTTCCTACGCAGAGCGTGGGAACGAGTAGAAAACATTGATGGGTAAAAAAGGTCATAAGATGCAAAAAAACAACTGATCATCCTGCAAATTGGCTAAAGTAAAAAAACTACTTTAGCCAATTTGCAGGATGATCAGTCCAACGTAACCCTCAAAACCTCCTGGTAGGTAGTTTTTCCCTCTTGCAGTTTAGTTATAGCGTTCTTACGGAGGGGAATCATCCCTTCTTTTCGAGCAATTTCATAGACCATGCTATAATCACATTCAGTAATAATCAGTCGCTTAAGAGGTTCACTTATTGGCAGTACCTCGTAGATACCACCCCTGCCAAGATAACCTGTCCCTCGACATTTAAGACATCCTTTACCTTTATATAATTTTACAAGCCCTTTTTTTTCTATCGCTATCCCAAGGGAGTTTAATTCACTAATCTCCATCTCAAAATCTTCTTTACAATAAGGACATATCCTTCTAACCAGTCTTTGAGACAAAACCCCGATTAAGGTAGCCCGAATCAAATATGGAGGGATACCTAGATCAAGGAGACGGATAATAGAGCCTGGGGCATCATTAGTATGAAGGGTGGACAAGACAAGATGTCCAGTGAGGGCAGCTTGAATTGCATTTTCGGCTGTCTCGTGATCACGCATCTCACCAATCATAATGATATCAGGGTCTTGTCTAAGGATATTCCTTAGAATAGAGGCAAAGGTAATACCTATCACCGGCTGGACAGCAATCTGATTAAACTCTTCATGAACCATTTCGATTGGATCTTCAATGGTAGTAATATTGATATCTGGAGAGGAGAGGTACCTTAAGGTAGAATAAAGGGTCGTGGATTTTCCACTCCCTGTTGGCCCACAGACCAGGATAATCCCATGAGGCATATTGATAAACTCCTGATAACGAATGAGATCAAGGCTGGTAAAACCAAGCGTCTCCATGTCCTGAAAAAGGACATCAGGGTCCATAAGCCTCATAACTAATTTTTCTCCAAAGGCTACAGGAATAGAAGATATCCTTATCTCTACCTCTACCCCTTCTTTATCCATCTTAATACGGCCATCCTGTGGCCTCCTCTTCTCTGCCATATCTAAACGGGAAAGATTTTTTATCCTGCTGACAACAGCAGAGTGGACATTCTTGGGCAAATCATAAACTGTATGTAAGATGCCGTCTATTCGTAATCTAACAATACTTTTATCCCTCTTAGGTTCGATATGGATGTCGCTCGCCCTTTGGTCAAAGGCATAATTAAAAAGATGTTCAACTGCGTTCACTATATGCTGATCATTCGATGATAATTCTTCAGCAGAACGAAGTTTTATAAACTGTTCCAAATTAGCAAAATCAACTGCAGGACCTGCGAACTGACGTTCTGCCTCCATAATAGAACGTTTAAAACCAAAAAATTCATTAATCACCTTTATAATATCTGACTTTGTACTTAAGACAGGTTTGATCTTATATCGGCTTACCAGGGCAATATCTTCCATCGTCTCCCGGTTAAAGGGGTTAGTGGTTGCAACAATCAGATAGCCATCAATGATCTCGATGGGGATAACCAGGTGTTTCTTGGCAAAGGTATGGGGAATGGTTGTTGTAACCAGATTTAGATCTAACTTTAAGGGATCGATCTTTCTAAAAGGGATACCCCATTCTTTAGCCAGGGCTTGAAAGATAGCATCCTCATCCAGGATTACAAAGGGACCATCTGTCCTTTCTAATTGTAATGAGACAATAACATCTATAATTGTAATTGGATTTAAGATGTTTTCATGGGAAGATGAGAAGGGAGAGGCATCCCTTACCGCCCTTAGTTTCTCAAGTTTCTTTTTAAGGATATCCTTTTGGCTAAATATCTCCTGACTTTGAGCCTGGGAGATGAGGTTATATTTCAAAAGAATTTGGCAGATGTTTTCAGCTGAAAATAGTTTGTTCGACATAGGAGACATTGAGTTTTTCCTTATGGTTTGTCGTTAGGCTTATTTTTATTGTTAAAATAAAAAGATACGGAAATAATAAATTATACTACTCCAACTTAGGTTTTTCTTGGTAACTATTAGCCTAGGTAAGACCTGTTAGGTTAGTTAAAGATCAGCAGGTTAAGGCACATAGGCACATAGTTTTTAAGGTTTTTTTGTTTTTCCTCTGTGCCTTTGTGCCTCTGCTACTTTGCTACTTTGTGCCTTTATGCCTAAAACAGTTAGTTACAAAATCAACCTACATTATTTTAGAAAAACCTAAGTTGGAGTACTATACAACAAGTAGAAAGTAAAAAAGCTACTTTCTACCCGTTGTAAGTTACTCCTTCTCCCAGGAGGTTTTACCACTTTTTATGATACCTGGATTATCTTCCTCAATGATTTCAATAGCCCCTGTACTAGTCTGAATAAAACCTTTTGAGCCTTCTTCTGTACCAGTATGGATATTTGGAGTGATGCTAAGCCCCTTACCAATACTTATGCTACTATTGACCTTTTCATTACCATTAGCATCAGTGTCTGTTGACTCTGTCCCAATTACAGATTCCATATAGGCTGTCCCTGTAGTATAATTAAGCGCATAAAGATAAGATACCCCTTCATAGGAGCAGATGTCCTCAGAAGGGATATACGTTGTAAAGGTAAGGATATCCCCTAAGAGAGCTGCCTGACCAAGATTTCTTTCGCTAGGCTCGCCAGAGGTTCTGGCAAGATTTAAAAACCAGCCACTTTGAGATTGAATTGCACTATATAGTTCACTATAGGTGTCAACATTGTTAAGGGCTGAATCTGGTGAGGCCGTTGCATCTACATAACTTCCGCCTTCATAGACCTTAACCCCTGTGACCTCAACGAGTGAATTAGTATTACTAATTGCACCCCAGCCTCCTCCAGTGGTTGGTTCTTTAAGGCCATAATAGGCCTGCTGGTCATCATCAGAGGCATCACTACGAACGAAAAACCTCCCTGTACCAAAGAATACCCACCTCTCACCAGAGACATCAACAGCTACAGACGGAGCAGCGGTGATTGGTTGAGATAGACTTATAAAGGTATTATTCTCTGTCCAATTACTTATATCAGGGTCATTATCAATTACTATCCTCCGTAGTTTACCAGTCCAGGCAGAAGAGTTACCTGCCACAGTGCCAAAATAGACAGCATCAGTTTTGTAGTCAAGGTCATAATCAACTGCAATAGGGTCAGAGATAAAGGAGTTATTATCCAATGTTGTGAGCGAACCAATAATATCCGTACCTGTCGCGCTCTTCATAAAATAAGGCTCTTTAGCAGCCAGTCGAACAAGATCAAGCAGAAATATCCTTCCTGTTTGTAGACTTGCGGCTGTATCCAGGGGTATTGGGTATGGATAACCACTACTATCAGCAGGGCCTGAACCAAAGACTAAATACCACCCATTAACTGTTGTATCAATTTTATCTTTAATGGGGATAACAGTTGGATAACAGGTAGTAAATCCAAGACGATTTAAGTTCACCTCTCCTAAGACTGTAGGTGGAGCTTCAGGATCGGTGATATCTATGATGAAATAAGCGGATTGCATAACACGGTCATCAGGATCGTTTGCTGTTGTAAGCTCGTTTATATCAACGGCCGGTCCATCAGTTTTATCCATATCTGCAATAATCCTCCCCCCTCCAAAACGCATACCAGCGACTAAGACCGTCCCCCAGCCACCTGGATGAGTGGTATCAGGAGTGAATATCTTGGCGTCAAATATCCTGGGTTTAAGATCACAATAATAGACATGAGTATAATCAGGATCTGTGAGCCAATATAGATGCGGGATTAAATTATAAGGGACATATGCCCATAATTCAGCCCCCAGGTCATAGGCAGTATAACTTGTAATGACATTTCTGTCTGCATCAAGGGGTTGGGTAAGAAAGGCGTCATCTATAGGATCGTAAAAACCGGCATTAAAGGCATGAAACATCCCATCATTGGCCCCAACATAGACAACATTTCTCCTTTTTTTATACTGATTAACAAAGGTTGTATAGCTGGAATCTCCATAAAGGAGGTCATAATCTTCTGAGGGCATCCCAACCAGGGTTGGGGTTGAATTAACAATATCCCCTAACCGCCAGGTCTCGACTGTGCTGTCGTCATCATAATCAATCTGTCTTGAGCGAAAGGCAGGGATTGTATACGAAGGGGTAGTGGTAGAGGTATACTCAGCCTGATCTTCGCCTCTAATATAATTAATTATTCGTTGTGTTTGATTTTGGAGGAAGTCATAGAAAGGGTCAGAGGGATCAGAAGGAATACACGACGCTCGGATAATTTCAATATAAGCAGGGGCACTCATCTGAAATGGGGGATAGACCTGAATATACGGATAAATCTTATTTGTATCAATAAGATCTGAAATGGTTGGTGAAGATGATGGCCAGGAAAAATCGATCTGTTCTCCTGCCTCAGCAACCATATTAGCATTAGCATCAATAAAGGTGAAGATATATCGTTTGCTATCTGTGCTTGAATATGTCCTCTGTTCGTCCAGGGTAGAGATTTCATTAAGCCACTCGCTGGAATTCCAGAGAAAGTTTATATCCATAAGGTTCCCGGTTTGAATCGGAGTGACACTCTCACTGCTATCTAACCATCCATTAGCATTTGAATCTTCATATTTATAAACAGTCTCTCCATCAAAGACAATAAAACGATCAATATCCAGGTTTAATTTCTTATCTCCATTTGTATCCTCACGCATATTCCCATAGGCATCTATAAGCATACTATGAACCTGCCCAGCCCACTTTATTGAATTGCCAATAACATCGTTATATTCTGTAAAAAAAATTGATTGATATATGGCCCCTTCACCTGAACGGGAATTAGAGATTACTGAGGCCGCAGTTCCTGAGGCGCTCCTTAATAAAATATTTTGGAATGCAGCCATTAGTTCATCCATTAATTCATATCCATTATTGGCAAAATAAAAGGCATCTGGATCACAGTCCTCATCGTCATCCCATTCATTTTGGGTACAACTACCAGCTTGAACATAGGTATTAATATTTGTAGGATGAAGAGGATCCGGTATATGATCATTATCATTGTCTACAAAACCTCCGTTTACAGCAGCCTCTCTCAATTTTCTACTTGAAGAATCATACTGCTCACCTTCTCCTAAGGCTGCATAGACGTAATAAGAAATAATCTCCTGGTGTCCAGTTAGATCGCTTCTTATATCTGTGTTGCGCAAATAATAGGCGACATCATCTAATTCTTCATTCAGACCTGAAGAACCAACACCATCAAGGTTGCCACTTAAAGGATGGGTTACCCCTGAATTCCAATCTAAATATGGAGCACCATCATTAAAGTGAAGGACAAAGGTTTTGGCACATGCTACTGTAGAAGATGAGGAGGGGTAATAATAAGGGTCATTTGTTTGCCCATATGGAAAGGTATCTGCTGTACTTTTATCATCATAATAGCCGATCCCATCTGTATAATTTCCGTTATCTTGCTTGACATAAAGCATTATCTCATAGAGGGTCTCTGCTATAGGGGTTGTCCCCCAGATGAGCGGGTGCTCTTCAACAGCCCTCAGGATATTTTCCACAGGATCGTGAACGCCACATGAAAGACAGATATCATAATTAGTACGATCACCAGAGGGCTTAGAGGTATCTGGATAACACGGTTTTAATGTCCCACCATTAACAGTATTATTAATATAAATTGTTGTAGAATTTTTTGTATGGTCATAGTTATATACTGCCAGGCCAATCCGCATGGAATCAGAGATATTTTGGACTATCCCTTCTGGTTCTGTTTGAACACCTACCCTAATCTTGTAAGACGAGGTTATCCCAACAGCTAACCACCCTACCTCTTCATCAACATGATCAGTCTCTGAATCAGAAGATGTCTCCTCTTCTATCTTTAATTGAATAGCACTTTCATTGTTTGTTTGGCTTGATCCTCCTACCCTGATACCTGCTGTATTGCTGCCATCAGCAGTCTGCATATCACCTATAAACATTGGGGAATCAGAAAAACTATTTGTAGAAGAATAGGTAATTGTACTCCAGGCATCATTCACACCTTCCTTAATTCCTGCCTGAATACTTGCACCATTATATGTATCTGTTGAAATAGTTGTAGTTGCCCCATTAGGGGGGATCATTAAGATGACATGAAGATATTCATCAGAGGAATGAGTACACAATCCAGCTCCACCAGTTGACTCTTGTTCCTGAATTCTCACATAGACTTCAGTCATTTCTGTACCTGCTCCAAAGCTATTACGCGTAACCAAGGCAGAGGTGTCACCACTATCCGTATATGTACCAACGCCACTAAAAACTATAGGCTTTTGAGAGGCACCAACATCAAAGGGTACCCGAATTGGATCACTATAACCACAGTAACTGGTTCCAGCAGGTATTTGAGCCTGAATAGCCTGAAATTTCCAGATATTTTCACCATCCATTGTCACCTCAATCCACCCTTTATCCAGCCCCGTATCAGTTGCTGATTCAATCACCAGATAACTAAAAGTCTCCGTGGTATGAGAACCATCCAGATACTCCCACTCCTGCAGCCTTACCCAAAAGCCAGTTGCCCCTGATTCCTGACTAGGCCAGATTATCCGAGTACCATCGGCAAGACCAAACTGGATGCGAGGGTCCCCCATCGGCTGGCTGCCATTATAAGTACATGATTTGGCCACTACCCTTGGTTGATTATACAAATTACTAAATGGGACCCAGTGCCAGGCTGGTTCACTCTCATCCCAATTCATGGTTACCTGCCCAATCTCTACATGGTCACCTAATGTTACTACATTACCTGCTGATGTGCTTTGTGGGATGAGCTCTCCTTCACTTATTAAAAAATTTGTAGCATCAGGATATAAGGTAGCATACGTGGCGCTATTGGAATATTGTTTCATAAATTCATAATCATAAGGTTCATGTTGCCCCTCTAAGATATACCACTCATCCCAATTATCTTCCCAATTCGACCAAGCCTTTGCCTTGTTACGATTTATAGGGGCGATGGTATTATAGGTTGTAGAAGCAGAATCCTGATCTAAGGTCTTAACTGAGACCTTTCCTCCAACTATGACCTTTCTGGCCACATCGATTCTACGCATACAGAGCCAGTTCATAAAATTGCCATCCCACTTGCCATTAGTATTCTCTATCTTAAAAAATTCAAGTGTAGCATCGTAGGTATATTTATCCTCGCTACTGAAATATCCAAAGTAACGGACAGTGGGATCAAAGTCAGAGTGAGGGGCTGAAGCATGGCCATATTGCCAATTTCCTACACTTGTATCCCTGTAAGCTACTGCCTTCATACTTCCAGAGATATCAAGGGCAAAAATAACATTAGGGGCAACTTTAGTTGAGACAAAAGGTGGATAGGCAGTATAAGCATCCATAGTAGTTGCTCCAATAACAAACGAATTATCTCCACTGATAAGAATGAAAGATAAGATAATGATGCTTAAAAAAAATAGCCTACCTAAAATACCTATTTTTCTCCATCTGTTTACCATAAAGATTCCTCCTTTTTTTGGCGTCCTTTATTCACCAGTTTATACTTTTAAAAAAAAATTATTAATCATTAAAACACATGTCTCCATTGTAGTCGAACCTTTGACTGACTATTATCATTACTTGCTGCAAGAGAACGGATGTTGTAAATAATATAAGCGCCACCACCAGCCGCCCCTTTTCCCTTACCTTCATACCCAGCGCCAATCTGAATCCCTGAACCTGGAGATAAAGTAGTTTCTCCACCATATATCCTTAAATAGACATCACTACCCCCAATACCTGAAAGTGTAATATCAGAGTTATCAGAAGCTGGCGCTGTGGGTTCAATCTCTTTATTTAAATAAAACTCTGTTGTATTAATAGTTATCGGCGATCCAGTTGCAGGGGTATAACCTGAGTTAATAGTTTCTTCTAAGATTCCTAACCCTGCCTCTACCCCTGAATCAGCCGCATAAAATGTCCTGGTATGACTCTTTTTATTACCTGATATCTGAAGATCAGTATCTGTACTCATTAAGGAGGCCATACCTAAAAAAGTGAGGATAATCAGCATAAGCATGGACATTAATAGAGCTGTGCCCTCTTCATTTGCAAGGATATCCTTAATATTTTTTATCCATTCTCTCATTTTATCCTCCAAATACCTTTATAAAATCAAACGAATATTGATGAGATATGCCTTGATCTGTCCAGATAAGGATAAGGCGGATCGTTTTACTGTTCACCAAAGGATAATCTTCAGCAATATTATAATACAGGGTATAGGTCTCTTTGACATTTCCCTCTTGAGTACGATCAAAGGTTTGGTCTGCTGTGTCAGAGGTATTATCATTTAATCCAGCGCTCCCATCAGCATTGCTATCTACAAGATTGCTATCATTGTAATCAAGCAGCATAAGCTCTTCTATCTCCTTAGAGGCTATTTGCGCAACGTTAGTTACTTTCATCGAAGAGGAGCTTCCCTTAATAGCGCTTATCTGCATGATTGCTAATCCCAAGATTCCTACAGCAAATACGCTTAAAGCAACCATAACCTCAATGAGGGTGAAGCCAGTTTGTTCGTGGTTCGTGACTCGTGGCTTGTGCATGGTTAATATCATCCCTCCAAACCCAGATTTCTTATCTTAACTACTGCAGTTAATGATCTCCTCCTATATCCATCCGAGGTAGCAACCGCAGCAAAGTCTTCAAATCCTGGTTGTCCTTCACTTGTCCAACTACTATCCAGACTTCTGGTCCGAGAGACCAGGGTAACCCGCACCGCCCGAACATCCTCATACTGGGCCGTTGTTATTGATCCATCTGCTATCTCTGTCCCGTCAGCCAGGATATAGGCACATTGCATATTTTCAATATCATCAGCAACTGTGTCAAAAGTGCCACCTGTAAGACCTGATTGTCTTTGCAAGGTATTGGAATTGATTTGATAAGTGACCATCGAACTTTCTGGTAAGAAGATAATTTTACTCCCTGCAGGGTAACTATGTATAAGTCTATTATTATTAACTCCCCCATATGAAGGATGATTAAGTCTATCATCAGTTCCTACACCATTATTTATCACGTTATTTATCAGGATTAAATCACATCTTTCCCCATCAGTAATAATTACTCTAAACGGCGTTGGATAATTGAGCCATGGATTGTAAGTAATATCAGAGAGTTCCTCAACAACTGTTGTAATTGCACTTGTACTACTTTGATTATTGGGAGTACTTGTTGTTAGATCAGGGAGGTTGGCGGAACTGTTAACTACATAGTAGATGACTAGTTGATCAGTACCCGTGCTGGAATTAGTTATTGAGACTACAGGAGTAGGCGCTGGAGGAGTTTCAAGATCCGTGTACTGGATAGTAGCCCCCATCTTATATCCAGCCATCATTACATCCTCAGTAATCATATCTATCCCTACCCTGACATTTTGCTGCATCTCTACTACCTCATCCTGAATAACATGAACCTTATGCTGGGAATTAAAGGCAGTAAAAATAGCGCTAGTGACTACGCTCATAATTGCCAGGACAATCAAAAGTTCAATAAATGAAATCCCTTTATTATTATTATATTGGAGTCTCATCTTTATCGTCTCCATACTCTCATCTTCTTGACTTCTTCTCTTCTTAACTTTTTGTCTTCTCGACTTCCTGACTTCTCGTCTTCTTCTCTTCTCGTCTTCTTAACTTCTTCTTTATCTCCTCCAGGCAGAGCCATCCCATTGATAAATAGCAACTCGTCCGGAAACCCTGCATTCAACAGCATAGGCCTTGCTATTGTCACTAGCCTTCAAATACACAGCGCCATTTGCATCACACTGACCATTTGACTGAAAGGTAACAGTAGTTGGGTTCCAAGTAATCCCATCAGTAGTATCAGCAGGAAGGTCGTTCACACCACTACTTCCTGCAATCATCCCAAAGGAAACATTCGCCTCAAGTGATTGCGCTGGATCAGAGCCAACAACAGACGTTCTATTACCTGTATCAAAAGTTAAAACAATATCACTGTTAGTAGAAATTGCCCGTGATCGAGCTAGTTGCATGGCAGAGGCAATATTTCTGGCACTGCTTTTTATCTTCTGGTTGGCTAGCCAAGGGATGAAACTGGGAACAGCTAAGGCTGTACAAATACCGATGATAGCTACAACAATCGTAACTTCAAGTATGGTAAAACCTCCCTGATTCATAAGTATGGTTATTCTTTTTCTAACAGTGTTCATCATCAATAACCTCAATCTGTTTATATAGGTAAGTGAGCGACCATGTCTCCTATAACTATTACAAAGCAATTTCCATGCCATATTTCTTTTGTACAAAAGTATTTAAAATAATCAATGAAAAACAACATATTATTCCATAGTAACCTTATATATCCTCTCTAATAATTTAGTAAGTAAGTACACATATTATGTAATCTGTTACACACTCTATCTTTGTTTACTCTAAATGAGGTTAAATTTATTGCAGAAGAACCAAAAATGCTTTTTTAAATAGACATCTTTCCAAAATAAACTTGCGGGTGAGGCACAAAGTTTTTTAAAATTTTTTTTATTTTTTCCTTTATGCCTTTGCTACTTTGTGCTTTAACAGTTAGTTAAAAAATCAACCTGCACTATTTTAGAAAAACCTAATCTGGATTACTATATACCCATTTTTTCTTTTTTTAATCAATACATATGAACTCTCTGCGGGCAAAGACTACCCTGTTACACAATTGTGTGCAACCATACCTGCTAAATATTGGAATCGCGGAATTGTTATCTTAGAACACCAGGATATTTAGGGAAAATACCAATCATGGCATAGAAATTGCATTTATTAATTGTAGGAGAAAAAAATTAACTTTATGTTAAAAGATAAGGCATTCACCTCAATTGAACTTGTTGTTGTCCTTACCATTATTGGTATTATTGCTGGGATGTCTACCCATTATTTAAGAGAAGACAAACTCAATGGGGCTACAAGGATGGTCTATTCAGACCTACAATTAGCAAGGATAAAGGCAATAAAAGAAAAAAATAAATTCAGGGTATTATTTAATCTTAATGGCCATACCTACCAAATCCATGACAATAATGATAATGATTATTCAATAGATACTGGAGAAGAATTAATTGACAAAGATATCCATACTAATTTTAAGGGTGTACTGATTACCTCTTTTACTAATCCCTCTTTTAATTCAATTGGCTCATCGAATGCAGGGCGTATAACCCTAACCGAAGATAATAGATCGAAATATATAATATTTTCATCTACTGGCAGGATAAGGATAGGTGATGTCCCCCCATTGTAATCATTTAAATAATAAAGCATTTACTCTACTTGAAGTTCTTTTTGCCCTGGGTATATTCTCCTATGGGCTATTAGCTATCCTCGGACTATTATTGGTCGGAATCAAAGGTAATGGTATATCAAAAAATCAAACAACGGCTATTTTCTTAGCAGAGGCAATGATGGAAGAGATAAAGAAGGCAGGTTATGGTAACACCACAAATGGCTCAGATACCATTAACTCGATAGGAATCGCTGATAGCATCTTTAAAAGGTCTTGGGATATTGATAGTAGCTATGGCGCCAGCACAGAAAAAATAACTGTATCAGTAAGTTGGCAGGACATAGACAGGAACCATACTATCACCTTGGAAACTTTACTTTCGGAGAGGAATGACAAACGATAAAGGCTTTACCCTCCTGGAATTAATGCTGGCCATGATCCTTTCACTTATAATTATCTTTTCCATCTACGGCCTCTATATCTCCACTAAAAAAGCGAGCTACATTCACGATGATATAACAGATATGCACCAAAATGTAAGGACAGCCTTAGAATTTGTCTCTAGAGAATTGAGAAATAATTATAAAATAATTAGTTTTAATAGTACATTAGATAATAGTTCTATCGAATTTTTTGCAATTGAGGATTCTGGGACAGTGTCGATTCCAGCAACGTACATTAACGAGCTAAATGATTTGACAAAATCATGGGTAAGCGGAGATTGGAATGGACACCTCTTATCTATTATTGCAGGAACCGGGAGATATGAAAGAGGCGCTATCTCAGGAGGGACTAATAATACCATTGTTGATCTGAGCAAATCCTGGTCCATGGGACAATGGGATAATTATTGGTTAGTTATCCTTGAGGGAACAGGCAAAGGGCAAGTAAAAATGATCAAGACAACCTATAACAATAAGCTAAAAATATCTTCTGATTGGGAAATAACTCAAATTCCTGATTCAACATCTGTTTATGGGATATGGCAAAGGATTGAGAAAACTTATTCCAAAAGGTTAAAAACATATGCCTCCTGGTCATCAATAGATACCACCTCTCTGTATCAGATTATAACTATAAAAGGATTCAAAAGAGATGCACAAGAGGATGAATTAGAGTATAAAACTGGAACTATAACTGCCTGGTATAACCCTCTTACAGAAAATACCACAGGCTTTACCCTTGAGGGTTATGATTCTGGAGATTCTGTCACAAGCAATCCTGCGGCTATTCAAAAAATAAAAATTATGGTAAAAGCTCGGACAGCAGATATGGATCAGGCTATAGATGATTATCATTATTACACTGCCACAACCACTGTAGCCTTAAGGAATTTTTAGTACTAGACATCTTTCCAAAATAATCTTGCGGGTGAGAAGACAAAAATCTTTGCTTCGTTCGTTGAAGTAGTCTTTTTGAATTTTCTAAGCTTGCTTCCCTAAATTGCCTAACTCGCTTCGCTCAAACAGAGGCAATTTTACGGGAAGCTGCACTAAGAAAATTTACAAAAAGCCTACTAAATAACTCACTCCAGCAAAATTTTTGTCTTCTTTTGCCCTAGAGAATACGGCATTTATTTTGGAAAGACGTCTAATCTATCCTAGCTCCAACTTAGGTTTTTCTTGGCGCCAGGGAAAATCTAACTTGGAGTATTATCTCTATTTTTCTGTAGCATAAGTTCTGTAATAAGAGTATCCGCCTCTCTTAATCTACAAGTAACAATTTTAATAAACTTACTAAACCAGGGAGGAGTTTTTGATAACTGCTCATCTATCATCATCCTATTAATTATTACCAAGGTTGCATCTTCAACTATCTGAGCAGTGGCTGATCGAGGCTGATCATCAAAGGCAGAAAGTTCACCGAAAATCTCGCCTTGTCCAAGGATATTAAATTCCAACTCTTTGTTATTTATCTTTGAGAAAATCCTTATCTTTCCTTTTTGGATTAAGTACAGTCGCCCATCACTCAAATCGCCTTCGTTAAAAATAATTGTATCTTTAAAAAAAAATTTTTGCTGAGGATTTACGGTTAGAATGTAGTCATCTTTCTTGATGTGCTTTTCCATAGTTTGTCTATTTTTCGCTAAAATTTCCTACCTTTTACATTTTCCATCACTTCCACAAGGTGGCTTATCACATTTCTCTTCTGCCCCGCAACAAGGCTTATCTGGGGTATGTTTATTTTTATAATCAGTAGCATAGAAACCAGAACCTTTAAATATTACACCTGTTCCACCCCTTATTAAACGTGTAACTTCTTTTCCACATTGAGGACAGTCCTTAATTGGCTCATCACTCATATTTTGGAATTTTTCAAATTTATGACTGCAACTTTTGCATTCATATTCATAAGTCGGCATTTTTTCTCCTTTTCTTTAAGTTTTGTCTATTATACATTATTTATATCTCCATAATCTATAGCTTTTCAAAAAATAATTAGCTTATGAAGTTTTTTATCACTATTCTTTTTTGGTATTTTTTTTTGTTTGATTTTTTTCTATTATTCAGTAAACCCCTACCAGATATATAGATTTTCAGGTAAATAATTATAAAGAAGATTGAGGTTGAGCTTAATCCTACAACGTCAATTAGTTTTAAACAGTTGTTGTAGTGTCCCGAAGGGACAATTGAAAATAGCCCAGCAATTTATTGCTGGGTTAACAATGCATAAAAAACAAGAGAGTCCCGTAGGGACACTTGAAATAAATCATGTCTCATTGCTAGTCTTTTTTCAGTCGTCCCTACGGGACTCAAAAATATTTTCATTCTCCAATCCCAGCAATAAATTGCTGGGCTATTTTCATATAATCCCTACGGGATAAAAAAATATAAAAATAATTTTGTCTGGGTACTTAAGGGATTTACTGAATATTTACGATTTTTTCGTATCCTCTTCAAAAAGTAAGGTAATAATGTTCAGGGCAATTTTTTTTTAGTTTTTAGCCCTGAAAGGGCGTTGTATACTAGCCCAGGGCAACGCCCTGGGCTAGTATATAACGCCCTTTCAGGGCTAAAAACAAAACCTGGTTAAATTCTAACTTAATTTTGTTACCATGAAATTTGAAGAGGATACGATTAAAAACTAAACAACCTACCTGCTAAAGCAGGTGGGTTTCTGAACGACTAAAGTCGATTGTTTTAGGCTAAAGCCTACTAAAAGACCAGTATTTAAAAATACCTAAAGTTTACGACTGAAAGTCAAACCTCGATCTTAAACTAT
>JAZDLJ010000202.1:0-16377 GCA_043802115.1 bacterium
AAAAATAAAAATAAGCTCATTAGAAAATCGAATGTAGTGACTGAATTGATAATTTTTATGTTGACATTGTTTTTTATCCCTGATATACTACCTCCATGTATATCCGCAAAACCGTTAAGAAAGTTAAAGGTAAAAAATATATACAACATCAACTCATTGAATCAATAAGAACTCCAAAAGGACCTCGTCAAAATGTTATTCTAAATTTTGGTACCCTTGATCTTGAAGAGACAAAATGGAAAAATTTAGCAAATGCTATAGAAAATAAACTTCACAATAACAACCAACTTTCATTATTTCCAATAGATGAAGAGATAGAAAAATTAGCCCAACATTATTCTCAAGTAATAATCAAAGAACGACTAAACAAAGAAGGAGAAAAGATAAAAAAAGATAAGGAAAAAGAAGAGGCTGAATATACATCAGTTGATGTCAGTTCAGTGAATACTTCAGAAGTAAGGAGCATAGGAGGGGAGCATGTAATAGTAAGTCAGATGAAGGAATATAAAGTAGATAAGATATTAAGAGAAATAGGATTAGAAAGAAAAGAGATAGAATATGCCAAGGTGTTGATGGCTGGTAGATTAGTTCATCCTGGGAGTGAAAGGGAGACAGCAAGATGGGTGAACGAGAATAGTGGACTATTAGAGTTAATGGGTAGTAATGAAAAGGTTCACGATACTGGTTTGCATAAAGTAGCCAAACTATTATGGAAAAGGCATGAAGAGATAGAAGATAAGTTAGCAGAGGAAGCTAAACGGATATTCTCTTTAAAAGAGACAATCTTGTTGTATGATTTAACTAATACCTATTTTGAGGGAAGTAAAAGAGAAAGTAAAATAGCATACCCTGGTAGATCTAAAGAACGTCGAAATGACAGACCTTTGGTAACCCTGGCCTTAGTAATAGATGGAGAAGGCTTTCCCAAAAAAAGCAAGGTGTTGGAAGGAAATGTATCTGAACCGAAGACACTAAAAGGGATATTATCGGAATTACCAACATATGATTTAGGTTACCCCTGTGAGAAAACGATAGTAATAGATGCAGGAATAGCCTCAGAAGAAAATCTTAAGTTAATCGCTGAAGAAGGATTTAAATATGTAGCAGTGTCACGGAAACAAAAGTACGAAGAAGACTTTTGGAAAGATAGCCAGAGTCAAGATATCCTATTGTCAGATCAAAAGAGTAAACTAGAAATAAAGTCAGTACGGACAGAAGAAGAAGTATATCTATTATGTCAAAGTGAGGCAAAGGCTGCTAAAGAGAAATCAATTTTAACCCGGAAGATGAAAAAATTTGAAGAAAGCCTATCAAACCTACGTAAGGGATTAAAAGAGAAAAAGACTCAAAAAAATTATGGAAAGATAAATGAACGAATAGGCAGACTGAAGGAGAAATATGGGATAGGTAATCTTTATGATATAGAGGTAACAGGAGATGGAAAGATAGCACAAGGAATCAATTTCAGGAAGAATCCAAAAGGAGAGGCAAAGGAACAGAGAATAGGGGAATATGTATTAAGGACAAACCAGTTAGATTTAACTGATGAGGAAATATCAAGGACTCACAGAACGCTAAGCCAAGTAGAAGAAAGTTTCAGGAGTATGAAATCAGAATTAGGGATACGGCCAATTTATCATCAAAAAGACGAGATGAGTGCAGCCCATATATTTATAACAGTATTAGGATATCATCTACTGGCAGGCATATTAAGGAAGTTAAAAGATGGGGGAATAACTTATTGTTGGAATAGCGTAAGAAATATATTATTGAATCATTCACGAATAACAACAACATTTAATGTAGAAGATGGATCAACAATTAGTGTACGGACAACAAGCGTAGCAACAGTAAAACAGAAAGAGGTCTATGATATTTTAAAGATAAATCATAAGCCATTAAAGAGGATAAAAATAAAGATACCTCTTAAAAAAGGGGCAAGAAAAGATGTAGCTACCCAATTAAAGATAGAAAACAAAATGTAGTGTAGAAAAAAACAATATTTTTTGATTAATGTATTGATATTAAAGAAAATTTAATAAAAAAGTATCGAACTTGGGTTAAAATTATTGTTCCCGCCCATCGTCCTATCAAAAGATCAACGCTATCACATATTTTAAAACAGGCTCAAATGTCTGTAGATAAGTTTATAAAACTTTTACAATAAAACATAATCACCGTTCTTATGTTGACGTTTAATAGCCCAGCGAAAAAAATTTGCTGGGCTATTAGGCGCAACTGATGATGTCGGTGTGTGTGATATTCATCAAAATTAAAAATGGTGTTTTGAAAATTTTAATAAAGTGAGGCTAAAAACAATAATATAATTAAGGCTGACCAGATTATAGTTGAAAAAGCAGCGAGATAGCAAATTTTGTACCTGATAAAACTGTGATTGAAATAAGACCGTAAAATTATTATATAAATCTATTCCCCCCTGAACTTATTAATCACACTCCCAAAATTTTGAATTACACTCTGCCATGTGCTACCTTTAGTAGTAAAAATTATTACCATAAGGATAAAAAAAATAAGACCGAATAAAATATATAATATCCTTTCTTCAGGAGTAATTTGACTAATAAAATGTGTAATCTTACTAATCTTTTCTTTAGATACCCTCAGATCCGCTGTGTTTTTTTCTAAAAGAATAATATCCTGATATTTATTAAGAGAGGCGAATATTGGTTGATCGATGGCTATCAGGGGATTTACCTTATAACCTGTAAGAGTTTCAATTTTTTCAATTGTGGTAGTGTCTGTAGGATCTTCTATCGCTACATCAAGTACACCATCTTTAATTGTTAGAGGTAAGACTTGATTGTTCTTTGCAAAATCGTATGGAATTGTTTTTAAAGCCGCTGGAGAGGGCTTGAAATTGGCAAGTTTTATTTTATGTAAGCCTAATTGATAACTTAAGGACTGACTTAATTGAGCCCTATTGATTATCCCTAACTCAATTAGGCATTCTCCAACTTTTTTATGAGAAAGTTGGCTTTCCTGAAGGGCAAATTTTAGGTCTGCATAAGTAATATCACCATATTGTATTAATATATGGCCTATTTTTTTATTTTTTTCTTTTAGCTCAGTTTCTTCTTCAATAGCGGAGATCTCTTTTAAAGGTTGTTGAGATACTTTTTTATAGATATTTTCAATATCCTTGGATGAGAAATCAAGCGCAATTAAATGGAAGGTTTTATAACCAGTAACTTTTTCAATCTCTTTTTCAGTGATTTTATCTGTTGGATCATCCATCACCAGCATTATCATATTTCGATAAAATGCTACAGGTAAGATTAAATATCTTTGGGCAAGTTCCAATGGGATAATATTAAAAACTTTTGGGTCGAAATGACAGTTTGATAGTTTTATCCGTGGGATACCAAGTTGTTTACTTAATACCTCTAAAAGATTTTTTTTATTTATAAAACCTAAATCAATTAAGCATTCACCTAAACGTTTGTTTGTGTCTTCCTTTTCCTCTATGGCAAATTCTAATTCATCTTTGGTTATTATTTCAGCTTTTAAGAGGAGTTCACCTAATTTTAAACGACTTGTCCACGGTGCTCTTTGTTGTATAAAATTAGACATATATAAGCCCATCGTAGATTCAATAAAACTGTTCCACAATCCCTGGATCCTATGGTATCAAAAAGATTAAACTTTATCAATCTCAATACCTGGATATTCCTAAATATTAGACCTCTTTCCAAAATAAATATCTTTACAAGCCCTAATTTCACATCTATTACTCCTGGAATAAGCTCTTTAACTCTTCCAGGTTTTCTCTCCTAAATTTGCTTAATTTTTTTTATTTTTTTGTAAACTTATCCCAATAACCTAGTTCCGTAACAGCCTGTCATGTAAAAAAACTAATTCCGTTTTAATCAATAGACATCTTTCCAAAATAATCTTGTAGGGCGTAGGAAGACAAAAATCTTTCGACCTGTACGATTAGAATAGCGCCTTTTTGCTCCGAAGGAGCATTTCATACTAGCCTAGGGTGAGCGAAGCGTAACCCTAGGTAATGATTTATATACCGATAGCGCTCTGAAAGAGCGCCTCATAAATTATAATAAGCTCATCATATTATTGTAGATGAAGCGCTCCTTCAGAGTGCTATTTGTTTTTTTACTGCTCCCAGGGTTGCGCTTCGCTTACCCTGGGCTAGTATGATATTTCCTTTCAGGAAATCAATAAGGTTCTTAGGATAAGACTATCTTTAACATAGTGAGTTGTGAATTCTAACCGTACAGGTCGAAATTTTTGTCTTCTGTTGTCCTAGCGAATACAATCTTTATTTTGGAAAGATGTCTAGTACAGTAGAAAAAAATCAGCAAAAAGAGGAAGTTCCCAATGTATCTATCAGCTCAATTTAATATAGGATAACAGCCATGTATTACTGGTGAGTTGTTTAGTTATTGCGAGGAGGCTCATTGACTTAACACTTTCAATTTGGGAAGAATCTAAAGCAAGCGTTTAACTTACAATAGACATCTTTCCAAAATAATCTTTATTAAAGTAGGAGAGAAGACAAAAATCTTTGCTTCGTTCGTTAGTGGAGCCTTTTTGAATTTTCTAAGCTTACTTCCCTAAATTACCAAAACTCGCTACGCTCAAACAATGGTAATTTTTAACGGGAAGCTACGCTAAGAAAATTTACAAAAAGTCTCCTAATAACTCTCTCCAGCAATTTTTTTTTCTTCTCTCCTGGTAAATATGGTGTTTATTTTGGAAAGATGTCTAATAGATATGGGCATCCTTCATTTGCCAGTTTACATTCCTACTTGAGATTGCTTCGTCGTTACACTCCTCGCAATGACAGAAAAGGTCGTCCAGCTTGTCATTGCGAGGAGGCTAGCCGACGAAGCAATCTCGTATTTATTCAAAAAATGTAAACTATTTTTGGCCTTAAATGAAGGATGCCTAGATATGTTCACCAATTCGATTAATTTAGAAAAAGATAAAAATATTATTATAAAAAGCGTAGGTGAGAGGTGTATGACTGAATATTTGAAAAAATATATTTCAAAAAGAAATCTGTTATTAACATCAGGTGATTTTTTGATCCTACTTCTAGCGCCTGCTATATTACAAAAAGTAAAAGAGATAATTTATCTTAAAGAGCAAACTATTAATGGTATTTATTTAAGTTCTTTTGTATTGATAGGTCATTTAATCCTCTTTATGAATGGATTTTATGATATCGAGAAAAAACTCACTAACAAAATATTTATCTATAAATATACCCTAACCTTTTTTAGCCTAGCCTTAGTTTGCTATTTGACATTTATTGGATATCTTTCCCTTTTAAATTGTTTTTTATTTTCCTTATTCTCTTGTACCTTGATAGTAGGGTGGCGTTTTTTATTTTGGAGGCTTATTGAAAAGGTTGATATGGTAAAAAGAGTTGTGTTTGTTGGAACGGATGAATTAAACAAGATTGTGGCTGGAGAGATATTAGCAGATAATTTTCCTAAATATAAAGTGGTTGGGTTTTTAACAGATAATCCAGATATGCTAGGGAAAAACATTGTAAATCCAAAGGTCATAGGTTTAATAAAAGATATTGATGATATTGTAAAGAGAGAAAAGGTAGATAAAATAGTGGTCTCTTATCATCAAGGACGAGGGAAATTTTGTGCAAAGACTCTTTTAAATTGTAAATTTAATGGGATTGAAGTTCAGGATTTCCATACATTTTATGAACAAGTTACGGGTAAAATTTTGCTAAATGGGTTAAGACCAAGTTGGCTAATATTTACTGAAGGGTTTAAAAAACCTAGATTAGTCAAAATCGTAAAAAGGGTATTTGATATTATCCTTTCATCTATTGGGCTAATAGTTACCTTCCCCATTTTAATTGTTACAGTAATACTTATTAAGTTAGACTCCAAAGGCCCAATAATTTATAAGCAGGAAAGGGTTGGAGAAAATGGCTGTGTCTTTAATATATATAAATTTAGGTCAATGAATGTAGATGCAGAAAGATATGGTCCTATCTGGGCTAAAGAGAATGATGATCGAATTACCAGGGTAGGAAAAATTATAAGGAAGTTAAGGATTGATGAGATACCACAAATGTTTGTTGTCTTAAGAGGGGACATGAGCTTTGTAGGGCCTCGTCCAGAACGGCCTTTTTTTGTAAAGAAATTGAGAAAAGATATTCCGTACTATGACCAGAGGCATACTGTTAAGCCTGGTATAACAGGTTGGGCAGCAATTTGTTACGGTTATGTTGCTAATGTCGAGGATTCCCTTGAAAAGTTACAATACGATCTCTATTACATTAAAAATATTTCCCTATTCTTTGATATAGTTATTGTCTTAAAGACATTTGAGATTATCTTTATGAGGAAAGGGGCAAGATGAAAACTAATGATGAATTTATCATTCAAAAAAGGAGACTCTATGAAGAAAACCAGATTGTTTTTGATCTCAGCCGCTATCTTAGCAGCTTTAATCCTAACTGTCTCATTTTGTTATGCCCAGGAGAGTGACTATAAGATCGGGCCGGAGGACGTCCTACAAATATCTGTCTGGGGTAATGAACAGTTGACCAGAGAGGTCGTTGTAAGACCTGATGGAAAGATATCTTATCCCTTACTTGGAGATTTAAAGGTAAGTGGATTATGTCCCATGGAGGTAAAAGAGATCATCAGTTCAACCCTTATCGATTATGTCAGCAATCCAGAGGTAACTGTAATAGTCCAGGATATTAATAATTACAAGGTATATATAACAGGTTCAGTAAGTTCCCCAGGTGTTTTCAGTTTAAAGAGAAGGACTAATTTGTTGCAGTTACTTATTATGGCTGGAGGATTAGAATTAGCTAAGCAAGCTAATCTAGCTAAGGCCTATATTTTAAGAAAGGGAGAACGTCTTGCTGTAGATTTTGAAAAGTTAATATCAGAAGGAGATATGGAGAATAATATTGACTTACTCCCTGAGGACATAATCTATATTCCTGATAATTTTAGTAGTAGAATTACGGTTGTTGGAGAGGTAATCACGCCTAATACTATTCCATTTAGAAAAGGGATTACTATTCTTGATGCTGTATTGATGGCAGGCGGACCCACAGGAGATGCAGATTTAAATGATACAAAATTAGTGAGAATGAAGAACGGCCATGAGAAAAAGTTAAAGGTAGCCTTAAAGGATATAATGAAAAAAGGTCAACTTGAGAATAATGTAAATCTTGAACCTGGGGATACGATTATTATCCCCGCGAGTATTTTCTAATGATGTCCAACGAAAGGGGGAAAAGTGAATAAAGTAAATAATCTGAAAAGAGTAAAGAAGAAAAAAGGTATAGTAGCTATGGTAGTTATGCTCTTCTTTTTTGTATTCGTATTCAATAGATATAGTGAAGCAATGGAAGTAGGGAGATTTAAATTAAAGATAGATACCTTAGTAGAGGAAACATATGCTGATAATGTATTTTTAGATAAATATAATAAGAAAGATGCCTTTATTACAATGATCGTTCCAATGATCTCTATAAATAGAGGGGGAGAAAAATATTATCTGGAATTAGAATACGATGCACGCTTAAGTTTTTACGATAAGTATTCTAGTGAAAATCAATATTATCAACATGGAGCCTGGAATTTAGGTATGAATCGAACTAGTAAATCTAAAGTGGGTATAAAAGGAGAGGATATGTTAACTTACGTTGAGCGGGACCCCAGGGGAAAGTCTGTTCGTAGTAATTTGATTGAAGTTAATGATCTTACATTAACCCCTTATGTAACTCAAAAGATTGGTGAAAAATACGATATTGGACTGAGTTATACCTGGCATCAAAGAGATTATAAAGAGAACTATTATGATGAGGAGCTAATGGATAGTAATAGTCATACTATTAATGCGGATTTTATCTATAAATTTACTAATAATTTTTCTTTACTTACAGGGTATAGATATACCTTAACCTACTTTCAGGATGCAACCCCAGATTATACAGAAAATGAGATATATGGAGGATTTGGGTGGGATAATAAAGATAAGTTTAAGATAGAGACAAGGCTGGGTTATGCCTGGAACGAGAATGAATTTGATGTTGTCCATGATTATATAACAAGCGATTCAAGCATAGATATATTATTCCTTCCAGATACTATAATTAATATCATCTATATTAGATCCTGGAAGTTTACCTCAGTCTACGATACTCAAACTGCTAGCTATATCTCTGATAATCTTTCAACAAGTGTGAGACATTACTTATTTGATGAGATAGTCGAGTTTAGGTATGGTGTGGGTTATGTCCTTTCGAATTATAAAGATATTGATAGAGAAGATAAATTGTATAACGCAAATGCGGGTATAAGTTGGAACATATTAAAGCCTATTGTTTTATTAGTTGATGGCCGCTACTCTAAGGCTGATTATAGGTATGATTTAGATACACTTCCAAGGGAAGATAAAGAGGTTGGAGGTGGATGCGGTTTGGAGTGGAAGATCTTTAATCCTGTACTCTTATCTCTTAATGCGATATATACCAAAATTGATTACACTCCAGGAAATAGAGAGGATGAACTATATGAAGGATTAGGTGCTTTATCCTATAGTCTCACAGATAACTTTTTTATTGAGACTAGATATCAATACCTTGAAAATAAATCTTTTGATGAAGAGAACCAAAAGCCTTTAGAGGAAAATGAGTATGTCGCTAATAGGTATAGTTTGGGGCTTAGGATGATATTTTAATTGCATAGAAAAATGTTTTTTTGAAATGTGGGTTTGCGGGTGGTGAAATTTTTAACTCCCTCTCCCTCTGGGAGAAAGAAATGAAATCCGCCCTTAGGGAGCTAATTTATAAAGAGAGGAGAGAAAAAGATGGAAGGAGAAAAAAACGAAAAGAAGGTAAATATATCTGATTATATTGAATTAATATCCCATCGGAGGTGCTTATTTTTTGCTACCTTTGCGCTTATTGTAATAGCAATTATGGGTTATGTCTACACTGCTAAAGAAAAATATGAGGCGACCTCTACTATATTAGTTGAGAGAGAAAAAATAATTAATCCTTTAATGAAAGGGTTAGCTACTCAAGCGAACCCTGATCGATTAAATGCTATAAAACAGTTGATATTAAGTAAAAGTAGACTCCTGGAGGTAATAAAAAAACTAAATTTGGACTCAAATATTAAGAAACCTCTGGAACTTGAAGGGCTTATTGAGGGGATAAAGGAATCTATAACTATCGAGATTATAGACAAAAATCTCTATAGTATTAAATACGAGGGTGATAATCCCAAGACAGTAAAGAGTATAACGGATGCAATTACTAACTTATTTATAGAAGAAAATCTGGGTGCAACAAAGGTAGCTGCCCATGACGCCCTTAATTTTGTGAAGGGACAATTAGAGATCTATAAAAATAAGCTTGAGGAATCAGAGAATGCCTTAAGGATATTTAAAGAGAAGAATATTGGACAAATGCCAGGGGAACAAAATGTTAATCTGTCCCAATTAGAAAATAGTCAGACCTTAATCACTGAGCTGGAGATCTCACTTAAAGAGGCCGTTCTGGAGAAGTCCTTTTTGACAGAACAACTCGCTAATGAGAGACCACTTATTGTCGCCTTGAGTTCAAATGATGAAGATTCATTAGAGGGACAGTTAAAAAAATTAGAAGCAAATGTCCAGATATTATTGACAAGATACACTGAAAAATATCCAGAGGTTATCAAATCCAGGGCCGAGATTGAAGAGATTAAGAAGGGGTTGGCTAGGAGAGAAGAGGGAGGGAGTGACTTTGATGGTGTCGAATCACAGATGGAGGCATTAAATCCTACATATCAACAGTTAAGAGAAAAGTTAAATGAAGCGAGCATAAAGATAAATTCATTACAGACACGGATTAAGGAATATAAAGGTAAGATAGGTCTCTATGAAAGCAAGGTACGGAATATACCAAAAGAAGAACAAAAATTAACGCGCTTAACAAGGGATTATAATGTAAATGAGTCTATTTATCAGGCATTACTTAACAAGATGGAAGAGGCAAGGATATCTAAGGAATTAGAACTCAAAGAAAAGAGTTATGATTTTCAGGTTATTGATGCAGCCGAATTACCTATACTACCAAGTAGTCCAAATAGGCCTGGGATTATTCTCTTTGGGATTATATTAGGTTTGGGTGCAGGATTTGGAGTTGTCTATCTTGTAAATTATAGTGATACTTCTATTCTGGATGTACCAGACGCAAAAATTTTTTTTAAGTATCCAGTACTTGCGGGTATACCTATTATAAACTCCATTGATGATCTTAAAAAAATTAGGATCAAAAACGTCTTCTTTTTTTTGCTGGTAGGGATTTTTACTAGCTCAATAATTATCTTATTATTGATGGAAACAGCGAAAAGGTATACTATTCCAAGTTAGGTTTTTCTGAGGTAATGCGGGTTGGTTTTGTAACTAGCTGTTAAGGCACAAAGTAGCAAAGGCACAGAGGCACAAAGGGAAAAAATAAAAAAAACTTTGTGCCTTTGTGCCTTAACATACTGGTTTTAACTAACACAATCACTTGGAAAAATCTAAGTTGGAGTAGTATCATTATTTTTGTCAATCATAAGGGTTTCCCCTACAGGTAATTTTTAATCGCACAGGTCGCAATTTTTCCAGAAAGGGTTATCTTAAAAAAGACTCTTGAAGAAGAGAGCTCGATATGGTTATAATCTAAGAGAGAAGAGTATCCTCTTCAAAAAGTAAGGTAATAATGTTCAGGACAATTTTTTTTTAGTTTTTAACCCTGAAAGGGCGTTATATATCAGCCCTGGGAAAAGATTACCCAACATTTTTAAGCCCTGAAAGGGCGAAATAAATTAATGGATAGCGTTCCCTTTTTTTATTTCGCCCTTACAGGGCTTGATAATTGTGATGATTCCTCACCCAGGGCGTTGCCCTGGGCTAGTATATAACGCCCTTTCAGGGCTAAAAACAAAACCTGGTTAAATTCTAACTTAATTTAGTTACCATAAAATTTGAAGAGGATACAGAGAAGAGTTTGTTTTGGGGATCAAGGAGAATGAATTATAAAGGAGGGATTAATGAAACAAAATAGTAGAAAAAAAGTTGGTGCCCATTATCAAGGTAGGGGGCAATGTAAATTTTTATTCTGGGCACCCTTTCTAACAAATGTTTATTTAAATATCGTTTCGCCTCAAGAACGTTTATTACCTATGTCCAAGGATGAGGAAGGCTATTGGAGTGTACTAGTTGCTGAGGTCTATCCAGGGACAAGATATTTTTACAGACTTGATACCGGACAGGATCGACCTGATCCTGCCTCATATTTTCAACCAGAAGGTGTCCACCTTGCATCAGCAGTGGTGGATCAGAATAGTTTTCATTGGGAAGATAATATGTGGAGAGGACTGCCTCTTGAACAGATGATAATCTATGAGATACACCTGGGGACATTTACCTCGGAAGGCACATTTGAGCCAATCATCCCAAGACTGGATAGTCTTTTAGAATTAGGGGTAAACACCCTGGAAATTATGCCTGTCTCTCAATTCCCAGGGGAACGGAATTGGGGATATGATGGGGTATATCCCTTTGCTGTCCAAAATTCTTATGGGGGGACAGAGGGGTTAAAAAGGCTTGTTAATATCTGTCATAAAAAAGGGATAGCAGTTATTCTGGATGTAGTTTATAATCATCTTGGCCCTGAAGGAAATTACACTGCTGAATATGCCCCCTATTTCACAGAAAAATATAGGACTCCCTGGGGGAAGGCAATTAATTTTGACGATGCCTATTCTGATCAGGTAAGAAATTTTTTTATTCAAAATGCCCTCTATTGGTTTGAGGATTATCATATTGACGGCCTGCGGCTTGATGCTATTCATGGGATCTATGATCTGGGGGCAAGACATATCCTTGAGGAACTTGCTCAAGAGGTTGAATATCTTTCTTCTACCTCTGGAAAAAAGCACTATCTTATTGCCGAAAGTGATCTAAATGATGTAAGGGTAATCAAAAAAAAAGATGAGGGTGGGTATGGGATCGATGCCCAGTGGTCTGACGACTTTCATCATAGTCTGCACACCTTTCTCACAGGCGATAAAAGTGGATATTATGAAGATTTTGGAAGAGAGAGTGACTTGCTTAAGTCCTTTAAGGAAGGATTTGTCTATTCCTGGAGATATTCTCAACATCGTAAAAGATATCATGGAAGTTTTTCTGCTGATTTGCCTGGCCAGCAATTTGTTGTCTTTATTCAGAATCATGACCAGGTAGGGAATAGGATGTTTGGAGAGAGATTGTCAGTCATTGTTTCCTTTGATGCCTTAAAATTAGCAGCAGCAAGCTTAATATTCTCTCCCTGTATCCCTTTATTTTTTATGGGGGAAGAATATGCAGAGGAGATCCCTTTCCTTTATTTTGTAAGTCATTCGGATGAAAATCTAATTAGAGCAGTGAGAGAAGGTCGGAAAAGGGAATTCGCTAGTTTCCAATGGCAGGGAGAACCTCCTGATCCACAGGATATTCAGACCTTTTTGAACTCAAAACTAGGATGGGAAAAGCAGAATAGAGGTAAGCATGCAGTTATGCGTGATTTTTATAAGGAACTGCTTAGATTAAGGAGAGTGTTGCCAGCTCTTGCTCATTTGGACAAAAAAAGTCTTAAGGTTTGGGGGGAAGAGGGGACAGGACTAATCTTTTTACAACGTTGGCATTCAAATAATGAGATATTGTTAATTATGAATTTTAATAGAGATGAGGCTAACTTTAATACTAATTTCCTAGAGGGAAAAGGTAAAAAGATCCTTGATTCCTCTGATGAAAAATGGATGGGAACAGGAAGTACCTTGCCTGATTTAATTGAAAAAGGAGAAGGAATGATTATAAAACCATTTAGTTGCGCACTATATGAGATGGAGGTATAAAAAGTGAACCGTTATATTTGTATTCATGGCCATTTTTATCAACCACCTCGAGAAAATCCCTGGCTGGAAGAGGTGGAACAACAAGATTCTGCTTATCCCTATCATGACTGGAATCAACGGGTAACTGCTGAGTGTTATGCATCCAATGCAAGCTCACGTATTCTTGACCCCAAGAGAAGGATAATCGACATTACTAATAATTATTCGAAAATGAGCTTTAATTTTGGTCCGACCTTGCTTTCCTGGCTTAAAAGGAAAGAACCTGATATCTATCAGGCTGTACTTGAGGCTGATCAAAAAAGTAAGGAATATTTTTCTGGCCATGGAGCAGCAATTGCCCAATGTTATAATCACTTGATTATGCCCTTGGCTGACAGTAGAGATAAACGAACCCAAATTATCTGGGGGATAAAGGACTTTGAGGCGCATTTTAAAAGAAAGCCAGAGGGTATGTGGCTCCCTGAAGCCGCTGTTGATCTTGAGAGTCTGGATATCCTTGCTGAAAGTGGGATTAAATTCAGCATCTTAGCCCCTGGTCAGGCTAAGCAGGTAAGAGAAATAGATGAGGACACCTGGGAAGATGTAAGCACCTCAAGGATAGATCCGAAGATGCCATATCTGTGTCATCTCCCTTCAGGCAGGACAATCAACCTCTTTTTTTATGATGGCCCAATAGCCAGAGATGTCGCCTTTAATAATCTCTTGGTTGATGGAAAGGGTTTTGCTGATCGACTGTTAAGTGTATTCTCTGATAATCAAGACTATTCTCAGCTTGTCCATATAGCTACTGATGGTGAGACTTATGGACACCACCACCATTTTGGAGATATGGCCCTGGCTTATGCGCTCTATTATCTGGAATCGAATAATCTTGCCAAAATTACTATCTATGGAGAATTCCTTGAAAAACAACCTCCAATTTACGAAGTAGAGATATTTGAAAATTCTTCCTGGAGTTGCTGTCATGGAATTGAAAGATGGAAAGGAAATTGTGGCTGTAATTCAGGTATACATCCTGGCTGGAATCAGGAATGGCGTTCAACCCTTAGAGGTGCAATGGACTGGTTAAGAGATAATTTGATTAATATTTATGAAAAACAGGCATCTCAATATCTTAAGGATGTCTGGCAGGCAAGAGATGATTACATCGAGGTTGTTTTAAATAGAAGTATTGAGAATGTCGATACCTTTTTAGAAAGATATGCCTCAAAAGAATTAAACAGTATTGAAAAAATAACGGTCTTAAAACTCCTGGAGATGCAACGTCAGGCGATGTTTATGTATACAAGCTGTGGCTGGTTTTTTGATGAGGTATCAGGGATTGAGACAGTACAGATAATCCAATTTGCAGCCAGGGCAATTCAATTAGCTAAGGAGACAAGTAATCTGGAATTAGAAGAGACTTATATTAATCTCCTTGAGCGGGCTAAGAGTAATATCCCAGAGTATGAAAATGGCGCTAATATCTATAAAACACTAGTAAAACCAGGAATTCTGGATATTGTAAGGGTTGGAGCGCATTACGCAGTTTCTTCTCTTTTTGAAGAATATACTGATCCAAAGACCTTATATTGCTATACAGCTAAAAAATTGATGTATGATCGACTTGAATTAGGAAAACAAAAGGTGGCCATAGGTAAGGTAAAGATTCGTTCAGAGATTACCTGGGAAGAGGATATTATCAGCTTTGCACTCCTCCATCTTGGCGATCATAACCTGATTGGAGGAGGACGCCCTTTTATTGATGAAGAATCCTTTACAAAGATGCATAAAGAAATAAAAAGGGTCTTTGAGAAAAGCGATATCTCAGGGGTTATTCGGTTAATTGAACAATATTTTCATCAAGATAATTATTCGTTATGGCATCTTTTTAGAGATGAACAGAGAAAGGTCTTAAATCAATTACTTGAGTATACCTTTGAGGGGGTAGAGTCTTCTTTACGTCAGATCGATGAGCATCACTATCCCACGATTCAATTAATGAGGGAATTAAAGATACCTTTACCTAAGATATTTTCTTTAACAGCAGAACTTATCCTCCATCTTGATCTTATCCATTCTTTAGAAACGGAAGAACTTGATTTAGTAAAGCTTCGAAGAGTAGTTGAAGAGACAAAAAAGCGTTCTCTTAAAATAGATAAGGTTACCTTGAGTTTTATAGCTAATAAAAGAATTAATGCCGTGATGGAAGGATTAGCCCAGTCACCAGAGATGTGTTCTTTATTAGAGATAGTGGAATCTTTAATGAAGATTCTTACTCCATTATCTTTAGATTTAATCCTTTGGAAGGCGCAGAACATCTATTTTGATGTTGGAAAAAGATGTTTAGAAGAGATGTTGACAAGGGCAGAACAGGGAGAGGAAGAGGCCAAAAGGTGGGTTGAGCTTTTTACTAGTCTTGGGGAATATTTGAGGGTGAGTATGGGGATTTGAAGCAAATGGGTTAAGATTAGAAAAAATTTCGACCTGTACGATTAGATTGACGATTTAAATATCTTCTGATAACCTTCTTTCTGATTTAAATAGAATTGGGTCAATAACTAATTTTGACCTGTCTAGGGCTAGTTTGGGGCTAGTATTTTTTCGTAGATGCAATAAAAAATAATTTTATTTTTCAACATCTTAGTGGTGAGCGATATGAGATTCGAACTCATGACCTTTGGTTCCGGAGACCAACGCTCTATCCCCTGAGCTAATCGCCCATTTTGTTGTTTTTAAATATTATCATAATTATAATATTATATCTATAATAACAAATTACATACCTTTTGTATACCTCATTTTTTATCTAAACTGATTTCGCTCTAAAAATTATAGGCCCAGCAATCGATTGATCTTTATACTACTCCAAGTTAGGTTTTTCTGAGGTAATGCAAGTTAGTTTTGTAACTAGCTGTTTAGGCACAAAGGAAAAAAATAAAAAAAACTTAAAAACTTTGTACTGTAGTGCCTTTGTGTCTTAACATACTAGTTTTAACTAACACAATCACTTGGAAAAACCTAAGTTGGAGTAGTATAATACACCTTTTCAGAACATAAATTTTATGTTTTATTGTTGGACAACCAGGCCTAGATTTTCATGATGTAAGTGATAGACCTCAAAGAGCCGCGTTAACAAAAGCTAAAGAGCTAGGGGAAAAGAGTAAGATGTTGTTGTTTTAGCTATTAAAGATGACATTGGATTTTATAAAGCCATAAGAGACTATCCTGTTGAAAAGGAATTATAGAATAGGATAAAAAGGGAATGGTAGTTCACATATTTTTAGAGGGTGTTTGATAACTACCCAAAAAACCTAGTTGTCCTGGCGCTGTTTACTAGACATCTTTCCAAAATAATCTTTATTAAAGTAGGAGAGAAGACAAAAAATTTTGCTTCGTTCGTTAGCGGAGCTTTTTTGAATTTTCTAAGCTTACTTCCCTAAATTACCAAAACTCGCTACGCTCAAACAATGGTAATTTTTAACGGGAAGCT
>JAZDLJ010000243.1:0-2700 GCA_043802115.1 bacterium
AAAATTGCCTCTGTTTGAGCGAAGCGAGTTAGGCAATTTAGGGAAGCAAGCTTAGAAAATTCAAAAAGACTACTCCAACGAACGAAGCAAAGATTTTTGTCTTCTCACCCGCAAGATTATTTTGGAAAGATGTCTATTGTAGAAATAAAAGCAGGTTGGAATTGGGGTAATGCCAGCCAAATAAAACAACTAAAAATAAATTTCGAGAATGCTAAAAAACAATTACAAAAAACTACAAAAAAACAAATAATTGCTGTAAATGGTTGTTGCTTTGGTAAAAACAAGAAACCTGAAAAACAGGGTTATTTTAAATATTGTGGGCAGCAATTTTAGGAATTGATTTCAGGGAATGAAAATTTATATATTGATATTATTGAACCGATAGGACATAAAGCAAAACAAAAAAATGAAGAATTTTTAATAGCTTATTCCCAAATAGTGAATAAATTAACATTAGAGTTCTCGCAACGCTTTTGTAAGGAAGGAATAATTGACTGGAAAGAGTTAATCCAATTTAATTCCAGTAATACATAATTCTTTTTATTTTTTAAATACGAATCAATGACTGACAACTCAAAAGAATACCTAATTTACCTCGAAGATGTCTACCAAAAGTACCCTGAAAAATCAGGACGGCTTAAGACAGTCCTTAATGATATTGATTTTAGGGCCAGGGGAGGAGAATTTATTACAGTTATTGGACCCACTGGGTGTGGAAAATCCACCTTGCTGAGACTAATTCTGGGTTCTGAGAAACCATACAGCGGAAAGGCTTTAATTAATGGCGTAGCCGTTAGCAGTCCTAACCCTTGTTGTGGAATTGTCTACCAAAAGTATTCTCTCTTTCCCCATCTTACTGTTCTTGAAAATGTTATATTTGGACCAGAGTTGGAAAAATTTTGCCTCCTGGAAAAATATTATAAGCCATTTCTTTATCGAAAAAAGCGAAAGGAATTCAAGGAGGAGGCATTAGAATATCTTAAGCGGGTAGGATTAGCGGATGATGCTAACAAATATCCTTATCAACTATCAGGAGGGATGAGACAACGGGTAGCTATCGTTCAAGCATTGATAATGAAACCAAAAATATTACTAATGGATGAGCCCTTTGGTGCCCTTGATGACAGCACAAGACAGGTTATGCAGTTATTTATCCTGGAACAGTGGGAAAAGATGAAGATGACCATCTTTTTCGTTACTCATGATCTTGAAGAGGCACTCTTTCTTGGAACAAGGATTATTGCCCTTTCTCAATATTACCAGACTGATTGTCCAGATTGTGAAGGCTCAAAGATTGTAATTGATAAGGCTATTTCTGGTGGTCATCCTAAACCAACTCATTTTAAATATGCCAAGGAATTTAATAACCTTCTAGAAGAGGTTAGACGGGATGGACTAGATCCAAATCATAGGCAACACATCAGCCAATTTGATCTAAGTCATAAAGATGCCTTTAGGACAGTAAGTGTTGATGAATGGAAGAGGTGATAAACCTAAAAGGGTGTCAGATTTAGTAATAGTACATAAAGTTGATCATTAAGAGGAACAATCGCTGCAATTCGATTTGCTAGTTTTTCTATAATTTTTTCAAAGATATTTCTCGCCAATCTACCATTTCTAGATGTCTTAAAATTTCGACGGCAGAAAATTTGGCAATTCGTTACTCTACGCTAAGTTCTGTCAGTCTTCTTTCTAATTCCTTGATTGATAATCTCTCTAACTCCTTCTTATTTGTCATTCGAAGTCTTTTACTTAATTGAGCGACTCGAATATCACCTATCAATTCCCCCTTCTCCATTCCCTTCTCCATTCCCTTCTCCATTCCCTTCTCCATTCCCTTCTTTTCTAATTCTTCTGCGACTGTCATTACAACACCTCCTAGTTCTTTATTGGCAGAAGAGACAACCTCTTCCACCAAATCTTTTAATACCTCCGGCCTTGCATCACTCCTTGTACTCATTATATAGCGAAACATGGCCTCTATAAATTCCAGAGTGGTTCTCTCTTTTAATGTTAACGTATTCAACAAGGAAAAGGCCTCTCTTATACCTGATAACTCCTGATCAAAGATATGTCTGAATAATTCAAGACATATCCTGAGTATAATATCACCTTTTATCTGGAGATCACTGGATGAAGAAAAGTTATATAATCTATAAGTAAAATCTGGGATATAAAGCTTTACATCAGCCTGATCTCCCAAGTAAATAAGTTCTGAGAATTTCCCTTTTATCTGCCACTTCTCCTTACCATGGTAGAGTAACAAAGGTATAATTGGGGGTAATAACTCTATCCCTGGTCTCTGTTTCTCTTCAAGTTTCCAAATCTTTACCATATATTCGAGAAACCTGAATCCTATCAATTTGTCTATGGAACTCTGGTGTTCAAAGAGAAGATAGAAATAGGCCTTCTTATCCTTACTCCCGACCTGGTAAAGAATATCTGAATAGAATCTTTTTAGCTCTTTTCCTATAAAACTATCCTTTTTAATCTGCAGGGTATTGGTATCCATAAGCTTCAGGATATTAGCAGGGAGGTAATTTTTAAAGAAGTCACATGCCCTGTCTTTATTAGTCATGACCTCTTTAAAAAAGGCATCGTGAGGATTATGACTGTTGTCTTTAGAGGTTAATTTATGTCTTTTACGTTTCATTTTGGTGTAATCATGTCATTAAGTCATCCTAAAGTCAAAAAAGCCCT
>JAZDLJ010000270.1:0-7582 GCA_043802115.1 bacterium
GAAATTTAAGCTTGACACTTTACATAACAGTTCACAGAGATTTCTCAATTAACGTATTATTTTATTTTGTTTTTCCTCTGTGAACTCTGTGTCCCTGTGGCAATCTTTAAAAAAATGTAATCTGACAAATAAAAGCAACAAAAAGTATCATTTTAACCCGTTCGCAGTATATCTAAGTAGTGCAGATAACTGTGATTGTCCCAGGGAGAACGCTCCATAACTACTCTGCCATGCAAAGCCCGAACAGATACCACCGCAATTTTCCTTCATCCAGACTGATGATGACTTCTTGATCTCCTCTAATCCTATCTTTTCTGCATAGGATTTTATTATTGGTAGAGGATCTAGCCGATAAGCCTCTATTTTTTCAAACTCTTCCATACTTCTTTACTTCTTATTAAAAAATTTTCTTTTATATTATATCTCTATCACCTCCATAGGAAAAGAACTTTAAAATATCATTTTTTCTAGTTCAAGGTGCGGAATGTGTGATATATCTTTAAAACAAACCTCAATAATTCAAAATGCAAATACCATGCCAAAGCACTAAAATAAAAAGCTCTCTTTAGTTTCAATTAATTGGCCAAATGCAATCCAGCCTGTTTCTTATTTTTCTGCGTCTTTTTACACACCTAAACTAAATTTTACACACAAAAGGATTATAAGCAGGGGCATATTGTAGGACAGGTATGCCTTTTTTTGTATTCCCCCTCAAAGTTTTATTTCTTTTTTTTCTTGCCTTAACTTAAAGAGCAGTTATATAATCCCCATAGCAAAGTAAGTGTTCGAAAATGGTAAAAATAATAGGATGTTCACCCATCCTTCACCAAAAACTCAACGCTGATAATTATACTTACTGGCTAAAAAACAAACCAGTAAGTGTAATTATCAGTATAAGGAAACTAAAAATGCCCAAAGGTTATCTCTCGTTTATACTTCATGCCCACCTACCTTACGTACGTCATCCAGAATATGATGATTTTTTAGAAGAACGATGGTTTTTTGAGGCGATTACTGAGACCTATATCCCACTTATCAAATTCTTTCATCGTTTGGCTGAGGAAGATGTTAATTTCAAACTTACTATCTCTATCTCACCAAGTCTCTTAGCTATGATGGAAGATCCATTACTCCAGGAGCGTTATCTACTCCATATAAATAAACTAATTGAGTTAAGTGAAAAAGAACTGGAACGTAACCGACACAATTCACACCTTAATTGGTTAGCAGGGATGTACCGACAACTCTTTCTGGAGGCGAGAGAAATCTATCTTAATCAATGGAACTGTAAGCTCTCCTCTGCCTTTAAAAGGTTACATAAGTGTGGAGCTATTGAACTAATCACTACCTCTGCTACTCATGGTCTTCTCCCTCTATTATCTCCTCAGCCCAAATCAGTGAACGCTCAGGTTATCACAGGGTTAGACTATTTTGAAGGAGTATTTGGATTTCGTCCAAAAGGGATGTGGCTCCCTGAATGTGGTTATTATCCAGGGTTAGATAAGATACTTTGGGACGAAGGGGTTGGTTATTTTATCCTTGAGTCTCATGGCGTAGAATATGGGAGCACAAACCCTTTTTATGGTGTCTATGCCCCAATCTATACACCTTCAGGGGTAGCTGCTTTTGGTCGTGATCAAAGCAGCACAAAACAGGTATGGTCTGCAAAGGAGGGATTTCCTGGACACCCTGATTATCGAGAATTTTATCGGGATATTGGCCATGATCTTGATTTCAATTATCTTCATCCATATCTCTCTGGGAATGTTAGGGTTGATACAGGGATTAAATATTATCGGATTACAGGTCAAACAACCAGGAAAGGGCTCTATAACCCAGAGATTGCAAAGGAAAGGGCTGCCCAGCATGCTGGTGAATTTTTACATAAACGGATATCTCATGTTGAATATCTTATTTCTGCCATGAAAACAAATCCGATTGTTATTGCTCCTTTTGACGCTGAATTATTTGGACATTGGTGGTTTGAAGGGCCACAATGGCTTGATTTTGTGATAAGAAAGACCATCTTTGATCAAGACACTATAGAACTTATTACACCCTCGGATTATCTGGATAGTCATCCAGTCCATCAAAAAGGTATCCCCTCTACCTCTACCTGGGGACATAAAGGATATTTCGAGGCCTGGTTAAATGGAAAAACTGATTGGATATATCCACAACTTCACGAATGTTCCCGTAAGATGGAGGTCTTGGCCAATAAATTTAGTAGTAAAGAAAACTCAACCAAGATTACCCAAAGGGCGCTCAACCAGTGTTTACGTGAGCTCCTGCTTGCCCAAAGTTCGGATTGGCCTTTTATTATTAATAATAGCACCTCAACTGATTATGCTACCAGGCGAGTAAAGGATCATGTTGCTCGTTTTCATTATTTAGCTAGTTCTATTGAGAATAATTCTTTGGTTGAAGAAAACCTATCTGCTATTGAGTATATGGATAATATCTTCCCGAAGGCGGATTATAGATTATTTAAAAGACAAGAGACAAAAAACCAAGATAAGACAGGATAAGAATTGTTCATCATCGATTATGTCATGGAATATTTGTGTAACTGAAAACAAGAGGGTATTTTATAGTGTGGACTATATTATAATGCTATTGTAATATAATAACAAATATATTATAATGCTATTGTAATATATTTAAAAACATTAATTATTGGAAGACGGATCATAGCCATGGATAAAGAGAAGATAAAGGCATTGCTTATTGAACATAAGGAAAGATTTATCTCTCACACTAATCTATACCCTAGAGATATCCTGAAAACATTAGACACTTATTTACAACAACGAGAGATAATTTTTCTTACTGGTATTAGACGGTGTGGAAAATCATCTCTTATGAAATTGATTTGTACCGATTTAATCTCTAAATCCGGCCTCCCTAAATCTGATATCCTTTATCTTAATTTTGAAGATGAAAGACTTATTGACTTTACTGTAAAAGATTTTGACCTCCTTTATGAAACCTTTATAGAGATTGAGAACCCTCAAGGCAAAAAATACTTCTTTTTAGATGAGATCCAAAATATAACAGGCTGGGAGAGATGGGTCAATCGCCTCTATGAATTTGAAGAGATAAAGTTTATTATTACTGGCTCAAATGCCAAAATGTTAAGTTCTGAGATATCAAGCAGTTTGACTGGACGAAGTCGTCACGTTGTAATCTGGCCATTTTCTTTTAATGAGTATTTACGTCTCAAGGAGATAGTTGTTGATAAAAAGAGTCTTTATTTAGTAGAAAAAAAAGGTGAGATCAAGAGGTTGTTTAGTGATTATCTTAGCTTAGGGGGATTTCCTGAGATTTTAAAAAATAACGATCCTACTTTATTAGAACAGTACTTTAATGATATCATATATCGAGACCTTATTGTAAGATATAGGATAAGAAATATCAAAGAGATCAAAGAACTAATTTTATTCCTTGCCTCTAATCCGGCTACGATTCATAGTTATAAGAGTCTTGCCAACCTGATCGGGACAAAAAATATTAGTACTATCAAGAACTATTTGGAAGAATTAAATAATATCTTCCTCTTTTTCAGTGTAAATCTATTTGACTATTCAATAAGACGCCAGATATATAATCCTTCGAAAATTTTTTGTATAGATACAGCCCTTAGTAACTCCATAAGCTTTAAATTTTTAGAAACTATTGGGCATCTTTATGAAAATTTGGTCTATATAGAGTTGAAGAGGAGAGGGCTAGATATTTTTTATTGGAAGTCAAAAAAAGGTAGAGAGGTGGATTTTGTGATCAAAAAAGGGCTAGAGATTACAGAAGCTATCCAGGTAAGCCGTTCATTATTAGATAAAAGAACAAAAGAAAGAGAGATTCGAGCCTTACTAGAGGCCAAGGAGGAACTAAAACCTTCTCGTTTGACTATCATAACTGAAGATGAGGAAGGAGAAGAGACCGTTGATGATACTAAAATTAAGGTGTTGCCTTTGTGGAAGTGGCTAATTTATTAATCCCAGGCATGGTCAATTCCTGAAAATTTAATCAAAACTTCATTCTTATCTTTAGGGCAACAAAGGGACTATGATTATTTTTCCTGCTCAGGCCCGAAAAAAAATTTCGCATATTTCCCAGCCTTTAAGGATTCTTCCGCCTGGTGATTTTTTGTTTGTTCTTCAGCCTGAGCAGAAAAAACCAAGCAAATAAAAAACAAGACAAATAAAAATACTTTTTTTATCATCGGTTCTCCTTTACTCGACAGTGATAAGTTCTCAATAAATAGTTATTTAATGTGTTGAATATATTGAAAATTATTGTTTTAAATATCTTAACAATATAATTATAAATATCAAATAGTTACAGAGAACTTATCACTGTCGAGTCCTTTATATAGTTATTTAATCATAAGGTGCAAATCGTCATTTTTTTCCAAACCAACCTATGCCGATTGGTATTCTGCATCTCCAAATGCCAATATAGGGAAAAAAATCATTGGTAAAAAGGCTAGTCCGATTGCAAATCCTGCTCCCTTTCCGAATTTAGCTGCAAAGGCCAGATACGCCAATATAGTAATAACAAAATTCACTAAAGGGATAAGAAAAAGAATAACCCACCATACTGGTTTACCTGCAATTTTAAAAAGCACAACAATATTGTATATAGGAATAATTGCTGCCCAACCAGGTTCACCAGCTTTTACAAAAACCTTCCACATTGAAACGATTAAAAGAATAATTATTAAAAGATAAATTAAACCAATAATACCACCACCTCCTCCTCGCTGCATATAGTTTTACCTCCTTTCTTCTATCAACTTTAATTTTAGATATTACTTAATGCCCTATAAACCTACTTTTTAAACATGGGAACTATCAAAGATGCTAAAATTTTATTTTATCACACTTAATAATAATGACCAATCTACCTACTCACCACAAATCCTGAGTACGGAAATACTCCTAATAATAGTTAAGTTTATTTAATATATAGTACTCCAATTTAAGTTTTTCTAAAATAATACAGGTTAATTTTGTAGCTACCTGTTAAGGCACAAAGGAAAAACAAAAAAAAATTATGCTCTTGCTACTTTGTGTCTTAACATACTGGTTTGAACTAACACAATCACTTGGAAAAATTCAAGTTGGAGTAATATACTACTGTCTTTTTAAAAGGTTAAAAAAGGTAGTGTCTAAAAAAACGACAACTACTGGCAACGGTCTAAAGTAAAAAAACTACTTTAGACCGTTGCCAGTAGTTGTCGTAAAATTCTTAGCCAGATTATTATCAATAACATACATACAAACCTCCTTAGCCCCCTTCATTGTATAATTATACTTCTTACAAAGATTGTTTATCAAAAAAGTAACATCATCTCTGATTTTCTTATCATAGGTCTTGAAATCATCAGTCTCATAATCCTTAACTGCCCTGCGAAAATTCCGATTCTTAAGTAATGGATCAAGTACCTTTTCCTTAAGATTATGGATATATCGTTTATGTAACACCGCATATAGTTCAGTCCTTGTAATATCCTTCCCTTCAAGCACGATCTCCTGGGTCAAGGTCTTTGATATATACTCCTTTTGAGTCTCCTTTCGAAAGGTCAGACGTTTAGTCTTGGTCATATCTATGGTAAATAAACGATTTTCAATCCCTTCAAGAAAGTCTTCCGTTATCTCTAACTTCTCTCCTGTATATTTACAGCTCTCAACTACCCCAATCTCAAAATTAATTGCAAAAAGGTAATTCTTTATATCCCTTATGATTTGTTCTTCATTGTAGTAATAGAGCGATTCTTTGACCTCTTGTAAGACAGTGTAATCATACATCCTAACTAAAGAATTCAAAAAACCTTTTGGGATCAATTTACTAAACTCCTTATGCAATTTAGTAAAAAAATTGTATAAGGTAGACATATCAATAAGTTTATCTTCTTTAGCATATGCAGAATAAAATTCATTAAATATCTTAATGGAATCACGACCTGAAAATCCTTGTCGTCCTTCTTTTTCTGATTCAGCAATAATTTTTCTCCTCCTCTTCGCTGTGAATTCCTTTCTATCCTCTTCAGAAAGCCAATTTGGTATATATCCTGTATAGATAGCCATCTTAAGAAGCTGAAGATTCTCGTCACAATAGAGGCTGTATTTATCAGGGTTTCCAATCCAATCTAACAAGGACTCGGATTTGGTGTTTAATCTTGAGGAGATAATTACCCTGGCAAAATTATGCAAGACCATGGGCAGGAAGCTTTCATCAATCCGTCTGCCAAAGACACTCCGGTAGATCTCGACCTCTGTATTCGTATCCAGGACATACGGAATACAAATATACTCAATCCGATCAGAAAAAGATTGAAATTCCTGGATATTTAACTTATCTTCAGGATTCATTAAGGCGATAAATAACGAATTTACATTCTCTTCAATATTCTCTACCTTATGAACTCCTTCACTTATAATATTATGAAGTTCAATAAGCCTCCCAGTATTATGAGATTTGATATCCATAAGGGCGTAGACGCCGTTATTAGTATTTGCATAGCGAGAAAAGATATACCGCACCTGATTACTATCTTTAAAGAGGTTATTTACCCTCCGCTGAAGCATAACATTGGTCAATATGTCCTGCTTCATATCCTTATCCCCAGGATTAAAGACACTAATCCCTTCTCCAAGTCGTCTATTAAACTGATATGGTCTTGCATAGATCATCTGGAAGACCTTTAACGGATTTTTTAACCTTAATAAAAGGGATTGATAAATAGATAGACAGATGGTACATGGGGTATCTCTAAAAACCCAGTCATATTCCTTTTCAGTAAATAACCTTTGCTTAAAAGGGTGGTCTTTAAAAAGATCATCCAAAAAAGCCCGTCTGTATTGTTTAGGGATCATCAAGATAGGATTATCATGACTTGGGCATGGTATTTCAACATAATCTTCATCTAAAAATGTCCGTTCCTGGTTCTTTGTTCTTAGTTCTTCGTTGTTAAATATCACAGAACTTTTATCTTGGGCCAATTCATCTTGATCATAAAGAACCTTATCTGTTGATTGAACCACCCTCCTGATTAATGAAATAGATTTATTAATAGACCTATTCTCAAAAAAACTATTATCCATATCCTTTCGGTTTAATCTCCAAACTATCTCAAATCTTGATCCCTCTTCTGTGTTAGCATATTCTTCAAATTTCATTAACAGATTATTTAAAAAGGTACTTTTTCCGCACCCAGGGGGGCCTTCAAAGATATATATTTTATTCTGCTGAGCCCCTCTTTTCAAAGCCTCAACATGGGCAATCAGTCTGTTTGCAAAAAGACGATCAGCAAAAAAAGGATAATCTGTCCCTTCAACAAAGAGACGATTACAATCATAATAAACATAATTTATTGATTCAGGGTCACCTGGGTACTCATCTTTGCCCTCTCCGACATAACTTTTGACCATATCATAGAATATCTGGAAGACATTGCGAATTACAATAGGTGACTTTTCTTTAAGTAATTTAAGGAACTCTTCAAACGATATAAGCGATTGTTGTTTTTGTTCGCTTAAACTAAGATTAAGATGTTTCATTGCTTGTTTAATAGTAGTCATTT
>JAZDLJ010000288.1:0-12184 GCA_043802115.1 bacterium
GAGTGCCTCATATTTTGCTGAGGCATTATTTTTTCCCTTTTATTTTATGAGGCGCTCCTTCAGAGCGCATTTGCGTCTATTTATCCCTCCCAGGGTTTCACCCTGGGCTAGTATGAAACGCCCCTTCGGGGCAGAATATGAAATTTCCTTTCAAGAAATTAACAAGACATTCATCTTGTTATAATTATTAACATTATTTATACAATCACTCGCAAACCCGCATTTTAAAAAAGCATTTTCCTATGCAATATATTTAAAATTATCTAATTTATCCTCATATTTATGTTAAATGCAACATTAATGCCAAAAGCAACAAGGAATAAATTCTTTTGAATTACAAACAATTAACATAAAATCCCTATAAATACCCCTTTACAAATTAGCGTAAAATTACACAAATAAAGTAAAATTACGCAAAAAATAATATAAAAAATGTGTTTTTAGTAAAAACGACTGATTTTCAAGATAAGATTTATTTTGTTGTATAAAATTACGCACCATTGTGTATAATGACACAAAAAACATCATTATTTCAGGGCATTTATTCTTGTCTTTCCACTTAATTATTTATAAAAAAAGGCTTTATTTTAAAAGGATACTTCTGGTATGAATATTGCGTTATAATTTTATAGAAGGAATTTCATCCGAAAAGGCAAACTACGAGAAATTGTGTGGAGGACGCTAATTTAAAATACTTCAAAAAAGTCTCATTTTAACCTGTTCGTAGTATAACAAAATAAAAATCTTAAAAAGAGGAGGAGGGGGAGGGATCGCACAAGGTACAAATTTTAGTTCTTTTGTCCGGGATCAGAAATGGTTTGGGATTGAATATTATGCACACCGAGGTACTTCAGGTATAGATTCAAACGGAATAGTTGAATTTTCTGATGGAAAGGTCGAGATATGGGTATACAATAGCAACGGAGAGATTGTTTGTCATGATCTGTTTGAAAATCAAACTCACATTAGAGTCTTTAAAGATCACCGTTATAATAATATTGTTTTAGGAGGAAACCGATCTTGGGAAAAAGGTGATTTAGGATATGCCTCTGATGGTGCTGTAAAGACTTCCCCTGAGAGTCATCTTTATATTGATGATGTTATCGTCTCTGGCAAAAGGATTGGTTTGGACTACTTCAAACTTCGCAAAAATATGCCAGTTATAAACACCAACAACTTTAAAGATGCTAAAAATTTTACTGTGAATCAAGCATTCTCCGTGGCAGTTTCTGTTAACGGAGGCACTCCAGGATATACCTGGGATATCATAGATTTTCCAGAGTGGTTAAAGTGGGAGACTGAAAAAGATAGTGGTAACTCTAACTCACTACTTAAAATCTCAGGGACTCCTCCTACTGTTGGAACATACAACCTTATCATCAATGTCACTGATTCATCAGAACAGATAGATACTCGTCCACTTTCCTTTGATGTAATTGCCCAATCAAATGAATCTGAAAATCCCAATCAAGCTGAACAAAAGCCTGAGGGAGAAAACAACAACTCATTATCTCAACCAGGTAATATTAATGACGCTGAGAATACTGAGGATAATAATGAAAAAGGATGTTTCATAAATATCTTATAAGATCAAAAAGCTACTTTCTGCAAAACAAAAAACTTCAAATACCTCCCCTCAGGGAAGCTCAGATTGTAAGGATGATCAAAGGGCTGCATAGCGCCAGCTAAGACCTTAAGGGTACAACCTGTATTCACAGAGGATTGATGGAGTATCTTAATAAAAGTCTGCTCATCTATGTGAGTTGTGCAGGAAGAGGATACCAATATCCCATTAGAAGGTAATTTTTCCAGGGCCTTTGAATTAATGGTAGTATAAGCCTTTATAGCGTTTTTGATCTGTTCCTTTCGCTTAGCAAAAGAAGGAGGATCAAGGATAATAAGGTCATACTCTTCATGCTTGATCTCTTTTAGATATTCAAAGACATCTCCTTTTAAAAATTGATAATCATTACTCCTAAGCTTATTTATTTCAAAATTCTTTTTAGCACACTCTATGGCCTTCTCTGAAATATCAAGTGTTGTTACTTTCCTGGCTCCTCCCATGGCTGCGTAGACCGAAAATCCTCCTGTATAAGCAAAACAATTAAGGACTCGCCTACCTCTACAAAATCGCCTTAGTAGATTTCTATTCTCCCGCTGATCTAAAAAGAATCCTGTCTTTTGACCTTCCTTAAAATTAACCAGAAAATTAACTCCATTTTCTTTTATTTGAACATCTTCCATATCTTTACCAAATAGCAATTGCTTTGGCTGAGTCTTTAACCCCTCCCTTTGTCGAACCCCAACATCACTTCTTTCATAGATTGTAAGGGGATGAAAGACCTCTTTTAATGCCTCAACTATAACCTCCCTTTGTCTATCCATACCCATAGTATGGAGCTGGATGACAAGGACATCTTTATATTTGTCAACAATTAGACCTGGTAAAAGATCACTCTCCCCAAAGACAACTCGATAAGAATCGGTATTAGGTGGCAAAAACTCCTCTTTTGTTGTGCGTAAGGTCTGAATCCTCTTCTTAAAAAAGGACTTATTAATCTCTTCATCCTGTAGACCCAATATCCTTACCCTAATATCTGAAAGCCCATTATAATAACCTACAGCTAGAAAATGGTTTTTCTCGTTATAAATCTTACAGACATCCCCATTATCAATCTTAGAGGGCACCTGCTTAACCCCCTTAGAAAATATCCAGGGATGGCCAGCCTTAATATTTTTTACTCGTTCGTTTTTAACAATAATTATAAAAAGTAATGACATATCCCCTGGAAGCCGGAACACCTCCTTTTTCTGTGAGTTATAGGAATAAAAAAGCCTCCCATCCAAAAGTAGACACCTCCAAAAGGAGAAGGTAGATTTAATCTTAACTGATTGGAATATGCCGATAATGGACGGACTTACTTTGTTACTAACCACCCTTCACTATAGATTTTCAGAAAATTATATACACCCGTCGATATTTTTGCCTGGACATCTAGGTCATTTTTATATATGTCTTTAAGACAGTTATAGTAGTCTCTATCTCCTGTTCGTTATTAAAGCAAGATAAAGAAAAACGAACTGTCCCTTTTGGAAAAGTATTTAAATTCTTATGTGCCTCAGGGGCACAATGCAGTCCTGGCCTGCATAATATCCCCCATTCTGAATCAAGATAATGAGAAACATCTGAAGGATTCTTTCCTCTTATATTAAAAGAAACAATAGCTACACGTTCAATCTCTGGTGCATAGACCTCTATTTCTTCAATCTCTAACATTTTATCTATAAGATATCTGGTTAATTGCTGTTCATAATTGACAATATTAGCGATCCCTTTTGTCAAAAGGAACTTAACCCCAGCCGCAAGGCCTGCATAACCTGGTGTGTTTAACGTCCCTGCCTCAAACTTATCTGGTGGGAAATCAGGATGAATAATCTGATCAGAAAGGCTCCCAGTGCCTCCCCTCATGAATGGAGCTGTTTCATCAGTTTTTTTGATAATTAAGGCTCCTGTCCCTTGTGGCCCAAAAAGATGCTTATGGCCAGTAATAGCAAAAAAATCAAAAGGGGTCTTTTTCAGATCAATCATAATCCCCCCTGCCCCTTGAGCAGCGTCTACCAAGACCTTTACCCCAGCCGTCTGGGCTAATTCACAAATACCAGATATATCCTGTTTTACCCCAAAGGCATTAGAGGCTGCAGTAACAGCAATCAACTTGGTTTTATCAGTAATAGCTGCCCTGATCTGACCAGAGGAGATCAGACCATTTTTATCTCCTCTTATAATCTTTAGATCAATTAAGCCCTTTTCTTTTAAATGATTAAGTGGCCTAAGGATAGAATTATGCTCCATCGAGGTTGTAATAGCCCCATCCCCAGCCTCTAATGTCCCACAGATAGCTATATTTAAGGCCTCAGAGGCATTTTTAGTTAAGATAATATTTTCTGTATCTGGAAAATTAAATAATTCCCCTATTACCTCACGGGTATTATAGATGATCTCAGCTGCCTTGATTGATAAGGAATGAGCTGAGCGACCTGGATTAGCATTTGCATGTTGCAGGCAATCAACTATAGCCTTAATTACCTCATCTGGTTTATTGCCTGAGGTGGCTGCATTGTCAAGGTATATCTGGTTTTCTTTATTGTTCACCATCTTTTAATCACTTTTTCTCCCATTGATAGATTGAATCGATCTCTACATGGTTCTCAGAGAGGATATTTTCAACCTCATCCTTTTCTTCCCATGGAATCTTACAACAAAAACCGCAATCTGAACTAAACTCCCTGGGTACTGGTATCATTTCTGGGATTTTTTCATTTTTTTCCAGCATTTTTTTAGCCTTTAAGGCAAAGTGAGTGGTATGAAAGGTTATGATTCCAAAGGCTGGCATATCTAAATGATGAATTCAGAATGACGAAAGATGAACTAAAAAAACCACTGCTCTCGCAAACTTTAAGAATAAAAGATGCCTCTTCTGCAATTTGTGACCAAAAAAATTATTGTATTTATTATTTCAATTTGACTTGGATGACGCTGTCCTCTAAACCTTCTGGGATTTATCGCTTTTAAGGGTAATTTTAAATAGGAGCAAAAAGGATTTTTTTTAAATTTATTTTTTTGCATACCTTGTGATATTATAATCTCACTCATGCAGAGGATAGAACAACGCTGGGAAGCGACCTGAACGCTAACATGAGAGGGTAATTTGGCCGTGCTTACTTTTAAGCATGGTCTTTTTTATATCTATAATCTAAATTACCCTTAAAAGCGATAAATCCCAGGGGTTTGGGGACAGCGTCCCCAATTTAATAAATAAATTTCTCTCCATTATTTTGGTCACAAATTGCAGAAGAACCATAAAGATTTAATATACTACTCCAACTTAAATTTTTTTAAGTGATTGTGTTGGTTAAAACCAGCATGTTAAGGCATAAAGGCATTGAAACACAAAGTTTTTTAAGATTTTTTTTGTTTTTTCCTTTGTGCCTCAGTGCCTTTGCTACTTTTTACTTTATGCTACCATATTTAATTAATACAATTAGTTAGGAAAACCTAAATTAGAGTAGTATAGTTGACCTAAAGATAATTAATCTCTATCAAGACCTTAACGCTATATGTAATTAAATTACAAGCTTACATCCTTCCAACAGATGGAAAGTAAAAAAGCTACTTTCCATCTGTTGGAAGGATGTAAGCTTCAACATAACTTCTTCCGGCAGCCCGAAATAAGGCAATAATATCATATTTGGCAACAAGCGAACTTTCTGGGGTAAGTGCCCTTGCTAGATTCTGTACCGATCTATTTTCAAGGAGTAAAATATTAGATCTCTGATTATTAACCCAACCAAGTTTAGAATGCTTTCCAAATCCCCTATTAACTTCATTAACTATAAATGACTCGATAGTATTACAGAGATAGAACTCCTCAAACCTCTTCTCCCAATCACAACCAGCCATAAAGGAATAGATCACCCTCCGCGTAAAATCCTTTTTTTTATCCCCAGAATCTATTTCCCTTTCGACATTTGATTTCTGATCATGACTCGTCCTATAAAGCACTTGCCCGATCAATTCCCTCTCTTCATCAATCTTTCCATCCCCATTTTTATCAAGGTAATAGAGATAAAGGACATCATCTCCATAATAGAGGATAAAATCTCTTATAACTACCTTGGCAATATCACCACAACTATCCCTTATTACATAACCTCCATTGTTACAATGGGCAAAGGGTTTTATACTGTTCGGTGGTCTCCCTATTGACAATTTATTTAACCCCCAATAATTACCAGGCCAAAGATCCCATATATTTTCAACCCTTATCTTAATGATATCTCCTTTTGAATTATTTATTTCAAGAGGTCTTAACTCGATTATATCCTCTTTTTTAGGATAGATCGATCTTCCTCCTTCTATTCGGATATCCTTTTCTTTACTAAATAGATTCTTTATTCTTTTAATAAGGGACGGATCAGAAAATAAATAAGTTGTTGATTCCTGGGGAAGAATATCCACCATACCATCTTCGTAACTGACAAAGATCGGGATCTTATCCAGATGCTCTTCTATATCTAACATCTGCTTTACAAGCTTTTCCCTCTTTATTTTTGCAAGGGTCTTATTGTTATAATCGTCTATAAGCTGAATCAACTGCCTAAACAATTCTTCATTTTTATCTGTCTTTGGAAACTCGTTAAGTTTGGTCTTATCTCTAAAATTTGTCCCCCAGATGCTCCCAAGAGGAATCTCCCTGTAGGTCACGAGTTCGTTTACAAAATTTGGTCTTCCCTCTTCGTCAACCAAGACATTAATTTCTATATTTTTTCTACCTCTCTCAGGGATAAAAGAATAGGTAATAAACTTTCCTGGTTTATCAATTAATTCTGCAAATTCCTCACTGAAATTAACACTTCCTTTAAGTCGAAGACCTGCCTGGACAATCTCTCTTTTTTTTGGGGTATAGGCAATCCTGGTCTTACTTTTATCCTCCAATTGGTAGACCAAAGTTTCATCTGTTATCTCGTTCTTAAATATCCCCAACATCTCTCCGAGCTTTGTCCCATCGGTGTTTCCCTGGGTTATTATAGAAACTGATGATCTATCTGCATACTTCGATGATAGATGCCCTTCCCTCCCTGCAAAGGAAGTACTTTCCTGACATTGATAGAGTACCTTTCTTATAGGATAATCCTGTCTCTTGGTTACAAAGTCCGCTCCAAAATAAGAGGCCACAATAAGTAGGAGTATCCCTGAAAGGACAACTATGACAACCCCTTTTTTGTGGTTATCCAGATAATCTCCTATCAATCTTCTAAGTTTATTTGTATAGTTAGAAAACCTTTGTTTAATCTTGGATGGCTTTCTTTTATCCTGAGCAGAAGGAAGATTTTTTAGGTGTTTGGTGTTGATTTTATCTATTATATCTTTAATGTCTTCGTTCATTGCGTGATATTTTTTTCTTAGTTACAAAATTAACCTACACTATCTCAGAAAAACCTAACTTGGAGTAGTATAAGACACCTTAAGCTCTTCTGTCAAATCCTTCTTGACAATAATTTCCCTAACTGTTACGATAAAGGCGCTTATTTGCTTACTAAACCTGTCAACTAATTTTATCTTTAGGGGAATATGATAAGTATTAATATTGTACGTATTGTTGTAAGTAACGGAGAAGGAAAACATAGTATTAATACAATACGGTATGTTCCTCTAGCTGAATATGACTTATGGAAATTTTTAATGATTCATAAACATAATTTTTTTATAAAAGATGAAGAATCTACTATATGGATTGATGAAGAAGAATATGAAAGAAAAAGAGGATTTTATCCTTCCAAAAATTTAGAATTCGTAAATAGAGTTGTTACCTATCTTTATTCTAAAAAAGACAATATGTTATTTCCTGTAACCAGGTTTTTTCCAAAAAAAGATTATGAAAATATAAAAAAAACATTTTTATCTCATTTAACTGAATCATCTAAAAAAAATAATATAGAATTAAAATTATATACTAATATAGATAAGGTGGTAGAGATAGAAGGATATTGTGTAAAAGGCTACCATAATCTTCCTTTATGATAATTCAATGTCCAGCATGTAGTAAATCTTTTTCCCTTCAAGACAATCAAATACCTGAAAATGGTATTAATTTTCCTTGCCCCTCCTGTAGACACACCTTTGTAGTCATTAAAAATGCAATCTCTTTAGGATTAGTAGATAAAGAATCAGACCAAAAAAGAGTATCGGAAGTTAAGGTCAAAGATAGGTTAGACGACGCATTTAAAAAAAAGATCGTATCCTTAACTGGAGATCTTCCACCGATGCCTCATATCGCGATGAAAGTTATGGAAATAGTAAGAGATGTTAATGTCTCAGCGAATGGGTTGAAAAAGGTTATATCGCAAGATCAGGCGCTTACAGCCAAGATTTTAAAATTTTCAAATTCTGCTTTGTATAGCTGTGTAAGAACAATTTCTACCTTAACAGATGCTATCGTAGTTTTAGGTTTTAATACTATCAGGAGTCTTGTTATCGCTACATCAACTCAAAGCCTTTATAAAAAGGAAAGTAAAAAAAGTGGCTTGACGGAGCAGAAATTATGGGAACATTCAGTTGCAACTGCTATTACCGCAAAATTAGTAGCTGAAAAAGTCCATTTTACTAAATTGGAGGAGGCCTTTGTTTGTGGATTATTGCATGATATAGGTAAGCTAATTTTGGTTCAATCCTTATTTGAAAAATATAACGAAGTGATCCAGGAGGTATATAATGAAGGGAGTTCATTTATTATAGTAGAGGAGAAAAAATTTGGTTTTGACCATACGGATGTAGGAGCTCTGGTTGTAAAAAAATGGAATTTTGCTTTAGAATTAGAAGAGGCTATTCATTATCATCATTACCCAGAAAAAGCCTCTGTAGCACAACAGTTAGCTTATATAATTGCCTTTGCCAACCTTGTTTGTGTAAAACTTAAAATAGGCCTGGAAACTTCTTTTGAAAATGATATAGCTTTTACTGCATCTGCTAAATTTTTAGGATTATCTGCTGAAAGTATATGTGATATAGAAAAACGTGTACAAACTACTATTTTAAATGAGAAAGATTTGTTTAATTTATGAAGCTCGTTCATTCCCCCGCTCAGTGCGGAAATGAAAAAAGGGGATAAGGGAATGAAGAAAAAACTTAAATTTAAAAAGGCTCTTCATGGATTCCAAGTAAAAAACAACTTGGAATCCATGAAGAGCCTAAGATTTTTTTTGTTGATAACTATTATATTATTATTAAGTTCTTGTATTATCTTTAATTTAAGTAATAGAAATACTGAGCGTTATAGCCTTAAGAATATCCCAGAGTATAATATACATTCTTTAGCGATCCTGCCTTTTGAAGTACCTAATTACGCGAATAATGATTTTGGAATTAAGGTTGCTAGTATTTTTAGCAATAAGATATTAAATAATAAATCTTTTGTTGTCGTTGAACCTGCAAAAGTTATGGAGAAGATTGGCGTAATGTCTTTTAATGAGCCATTAAGTAGAGTAGTTAAGGGTTATAATATCCGAGAGTTAGGAGAGATCTTAGGGGTAGATGCCCTTTTTGTAGGTATTATAAAAAAATATATAATTACCAATATGGGTAATTCTGAAATATCTATCAACTTAAGATTAATTCATTGTAACACAGGTAACATTTTGTGGGAAGTTACAGACTTAGTTGAAGGGAAAAGTGATATAAGTTATAATCCGGATCCCAGTCTTATGAAAACAGTGGGGAAGGTCTCACGTAAAATTAGTGGTAAACCACCTCTTGAATCAGAGTCTCTAACTCCCCCACCCCCGTCGTTATTTTCATTGGTAGATAAATTAGCAGATCAGATGATAGGACAGTTGGTGTTTTAGTTGTATACTATACTACTCCAACTTAGGTTTTTCTTGGTAACTATTAGCCTAGGTAAGACCTGTTAGGTTAGTTAATGATCAGTAGGTTACGGCACATAGGCACAAAGTTTTAAGGTTTTTTTGTTTTTCCTCTGTGCCTTTGTGCCTTTGCTACTTTTTACTTTATGCTACTATATTAATTAATACAATTAGTTATAAAAATCTAAATTGGAGTAATATAACTGTTTTATGATAACTCTAATTACTGACTTTGGATTTGATAATCATTTTGTTGGAACGATGTATGGTGTTATCCTGGGGATAAATCCAGACGTTAAGATAGTTGATATTTGCCATGAAGTAAAACCTCACGATATCTATGAGGCAGCTTATTTTTTAGAGCATTCTTACAAATATTTTCCAAGAGGAACAGTTCATGTTGTAGTTGTTGATCCTGGGGTAGGAAGTCTTAGGAGACCGCTATTATTATCCACAGGCGATTTTTTTTTTATTGCCCCAGATAATGGTGTCCTTTCGCCAATAATGGAGACCTTTAGGAATAAACTTCAAGTAATCCATCTTACCAATCATAAATTTTTTCTTGAAAATCCCAGTAAAACCTTCCATGGAAGAGATATCTTTGCCCCTGTAGCTGCCTATTTATCCCTTGGTGTCTCTTACCAAACCCTAGGCGAACTTATTGAAGACTATTATCTCCCTAAGATAAAAAAGGTTATTTTTGATGATAAGGGTAGTAATATGGTAGGTTCAGTGATCTTTATCGATCGTTTTGGAAATATTGTTACTAATATTGATAAAAGGTTATTTGAAAAGGCTAAGCAAATTAAAAAAGGCGAGCAATTTCAGATAAAAATAAAAGATCATTCAATTGAACAAATCAAAGATTATTATGCCCAAGGAGCGGAGGGGGAACTTATAGCAATCTTTGGTAGTAGTGATAAATTAGAGATATCAATTAATAAAGGAATGGCATCAAAATTTATAGGTGTAACAGTTGGAGAAGAAATAAAGATTCTCTTGAAGGGGACTTAAGTATGTCTAATTCAAAAATAAAGGTAGGGGTTGTTGGTAGTACAGGGCTACTCAGTGGTTTTTTAATAAAATTGCTCCATGCCCACCCACATATAACAATTGAAACTGTGGTTTCGGAATCAAATCCTAATATTTCTATAGATACATTTCATCCTTTTTTGCGGGGTATAACCACTTATAAGACTGAGGAATTTAAGAGTAATCGATTAATTGATGATTGTCAGGTAGTCTTTTTTTGTAAACCTCATGGAAAAGGGATAGAACAGACCTTGCAACTTGTAGATAGATCAAGGGATTTAAAGATCATAGATCTCTCTGCTAATTTCAGATTAAAACAAGCCTCTTTATATGATGAATGGTATAAATTTACTCACCCATTTCCAGAATCGTTGGTAGAGTTTGTATATGGATTACCTGAATTAAATGCAGAAGAGATTAAAAAGGCGAATTTTATAGCTAACCCCGGATGTTATCCAACCTCAATAATTCTAGCCGTTGCTCCTTTATATAAAAATAAATTAGTTCATCCTAAAAAAGATTTAATTATAGATTCCTATTCTGGTGTTTCTGGAGCTGGGAAACAATTGAACTCTAGAAATATGGCTATTAATGTAGAAGCGAATATCATTACTTACAAAGTAACTGATCATCAGCACACCCCAGAAATAGAACAAGAGCTTACAAAACTCCTTAATGAAGAAGTTATAATAAATTTTGTCCCTCACGTAGCTCCTTTTAAGTATGGAATAGTTAATACAATTTTTGTTAAGCTCAGGTCAAAAATAGAAATAAATGAGATAGTTGACCTCTATCGACAATTCTATAAACCACATCCTTTTATTAGGATTTATTCCCCTGATATTTATCCTGAGATACAGTATGTTGAAGGGACAAATTTTTGTGATATTGGGTTTTCATACAATCAAAGGACAGAGACTTTAATAGTTATCAGCGCTATTGATAATGTTATTAAAGGAGGAGTCGGACAGGCAATTCAGAATATGAACATTATGTATGGATGGGATGAGAATATAGGGTTGTGAAAAAATCTGACAATTATCCTATTTATATTCCTTTTATGAGGAGTATATTAAACTTATCATTGTTTGGGTCAGGATTACTTTTATTATTCTGGGTACATATATATATTGCCCTTGCCTACCTTTTTTATTGTCTGTTAGCTGCCATAATCCTTTTACCCAGATTTCGTTGCACGGTTTGTGCTCATTATGGAACGCTTTGTAGTACAGGCTTTGGTAAGGTTGCGGCTTTTTTATTTAAAAAAAATAAACAATTACCCTTCACATATGGATTATGGTACAACCTCTTTTTATTACCAATTGCTATTATTCCTGTAATTAGTTCTTTGGTGTTAATAATAAATGGAAGCTATAGTGGCTTATCTTGTTATTTTGTCATGTTTTATATGAGCTTGTTTCTGATTTTTTTTGAGCATGGTTATTTTGGTTGTTTACGTTGTAAAGAATTAAGGTACTGTCCTGCTAATTTTATAGTAAAAAGATTTGGGCTTCCAAAGTGCATAAAGTAAAAAAATTACTTTATGCACTTTGGAAGCCCATCTTTTTGAAATTAAAGTATTAATTTGCTTAATAGACATCTTTCCAAATTAATCTTGCAGGGCGTAGGAAGACAAAAATCTTTGCTTCGTTCGTTGAAGTAGTCTTTTTGAATTTTCTAAGCTTGCTTCCCTAAATTGCCTAACTCGCTTCGCTCAAACAGAGGCAATTTT
>JAZDLJ010000306.1:0-3730 GCA_043802115.1 bacterium
CCCTTCCTCCGATCTCTACCCGTAAAACCTTCTCATAGACATCTATCCCGAATCGTTCCTTTAATACCTTAGGTAACATCCTATAAGCCTCGTTCTCCAGGGCATAACCTATGCCATTCCCTAAACCACCGACTTGATTTCCCATATCTTTAACTGCTAGCGTAAGTTCTTTGATCCTCTCCTCTGTTCTATTCTGCGCCTCAGTCAATCCCTTCTGAGATTCAGCCAGATACCTTACTATATCTTTAAGATCATTCAAATCACTCCTTTTTACTAACTCATTGTAGGCATCTGTAATTACCTTTGAAAGTAATCTTGCCTGCCCCTCATCAAACTCTTTTTCTAATTTGCACTGCATCTCTTCTAACGAGCTATACATCCTTTTTACCTCCTTTTATCCTTGTTAATTATATGATCTTCACTCTTCCACCAGAGCCTAAAAATATCCCCTTTCTCTTAGGTAATCCCTAATTCTATCGGATACCCCCTGGGCATCTCTATAAAAATCTTTAAAATCATCCCCTGTAAAGGTATAGGAGGGATTATAATCCGCCTCTTCCCTATATTTCATCATTTTTGAAAAAATATGTAAAAAATTAGGCTCAAAGATGTTTGTCTTGATAAAATGAAGACTAAAAAGCCTAAGCACCCCTTCATGACTTTTTGGTTCAAGACCTTTGGTTAAAAGTAATGCCCTGACATTATGCAAAAGAAAATAATATAGCCTTGAAACGGCATCATTAAAAAGATCATTTTCCCCTAACAATTGTGCTGCTTTTATTAATTCATCTGCCCGTTCAATCTCTTCCTGGATATTCTTACCTCTATTTTCCTCAGTCATAATATTATTCCCTCCTTTTCAATATCCAGGACAAGCCTTCTTTCTTGTTGCTTAAGCCTATTAAACTCCTCCTCAGAAAAAACAATTACTGATAAAATGATAAGATATTTAATCTCCAGATCAGCGACTATATCAAGGATATCTCTTTTTTTCTCTCTTGTAAGTCGTTGTACAATTACAGCCAGATCAATATCAGATTGTTCATCATAATCTCCCCTGGCCTTTGATCCAAAAAGCACTATCTTCAGTAAAGAATTATCTAAAAAATCAGTTAGACTATCTTTAAGTTCTCTTAATATATCCTTTTCTTCTTCCGTTAACCCAACTTCTTCTACTTTATTACCCACCATTCACCCATTCTTCTCCCCATTTAACATACTAATAACCGTATCCCTTATCGTTACATCCTTTCTCCTACACGCACTTTCAAAGGCGTAATTCTCTCCCACTATTATACACTTCTCCTTTGCCCTGGTAACAGCAGTATATAGCAGCTTATTATTTAGCATAATAAAATGAGAAAAAGTTATGGGGATAATAATCTTCCTAAATTCACTCCCCTGTGTTTTATGAATAGTAAGGGCATAGGCAAGCTTAAGAAGCTCTCTGGCATCATCAAAGGTGTATTCTACCACTAAATCATCATTGGGATAAAACACCCAAAGGAGTTCCTCCTCATGATCTATAGCAAATAACAGGCCGATCATTCCATTAAAGATCCTCTTTCGCTGAATCTTATTCTCTCTATCCCTACTCTTAAAGTCTTGAGGGGTGTAACAATCCATATCTTGATTAATAATATGAATCACCTTATCAAAGAGATAAAATTTTACAAAATTAAGGTCTATAATCTTTTGCTGCTCAGTCTGGGGATTGATGGTATTCTGGAGTTCATTATTGAGATTATCGGTTCCTAAAACACCATTCTTCAAGGGTGATATAAGCTGAAAACAGGTTATAAAATTCTTAATATCCTTTATCTGGAGAAATTGAGATAATTCCTTTTTAAAATCCTTAGCGATCTTGATTATGTATTTTAATATTTTCTGAGAGTTTTCGTCCCTGAGTTTTTTCATCTCTTCTTCCTTGAGTTTCTTTTTCAAGGCAAAATAATTTGGTATTGAGATATCGATAAACTCAAAATCCTCATACATCCCTCTATAATTTTCAGGGACCCTGGCCTCTCTGATCTGATTGGCAAAGTAGGTAATAACCTTTTCTTCAGATTGCCGATAGATCTTAGTTAGTTCAACGATAGGGGCTACTTTTTTCTTAATAAGGTCATGAAAGGGATCACCTGCCCCAATTGGAGGCAACTGGGCAGGATCGCCAACAAGGATAAAGACTGTGTCTTTATAAAAGGCCTTGAAGATCCTATAGAAGACCTCGCTGTTTACCATTGATGATTCATCAATGAGGATTACCTTGTATGGCAATGTCCCGCCCTCTTTTTCAGCCTTTACTAATAGACCTTGTAAGGTTGCGGCCTGATAACCACTGGTTTTTCTAATCCTGTCTGAAGCGATTCCACTCAAGGCACAGCACATGATTAATTCTTTATGATGTACCTTGGAAACTAGGTCTAAGATTGCCTTACTTATCACGGATTTTCCTGTACCAGCATATCCACAGAGGATAAAGAATTGGTAACCTTCATTTATCACCTTAATCGCCGCCTTTTGTTCCTTACTAAATAAGATGCCCATTTCTTTTTCTTTAGAAACTATATATCCTTCGATATTCAGCAGGATCTGGCTTGTCCTCAGACTACCTTTGTTTTTAGCTATCTCAAAGATACTTTTTTCTGCATGATAGAGGTAAGTTGAGGTAATCTTTTCCTCTGGCAATATCTGGATATCCCTTTCCTTTTCCATCTCAGTGAGCACTTCTTTAAATTGTTCAACTGTAATGCTATTCTTATTTTCATTACTATCAGCAAAAGCGATCTCTTCATCCAAGAGCTCATAGAGCACGGTTTCCTTGATACAACTATTCCCTTGAGTGGCTGTATAATTTAAGAGTAAAAAATCAATACATGCCCGAATTCGATAATGACTATGGGGGGCAATCCCCATATCCCGAGAGATCCTATCGGCTGTCTTAAACCCTATCCCCTTGACCTCAGTTATGAGATAAGGATTTTCTTTAATCTTCTCTACTATGGCCTTATCCTCTTTAAAATGTCTATAGGTCTTATTTACAAGGATTTGACTTGCCCCATAAGGGACAAGCGCCTCAGCTAAATTCTTAAGGTCTTTAAACTTGTTCCAATTAGCAGTTATCTTTTTTAGTTTCTTTTCTTTAATCCCTTTAATCTTGATGAGCTCTGTTGGATTATTATCCAAGGTGTCTTCTAATCCCTTTTCTCCATATTGGTCGATGAGGGTCTTAGATAATTTTTTCCCAACACCTTTTACAATCCGGGATAAAAAATAAAAGAGGTCACTCTCATTCACCTTGAATTCCTCAAAGAGGAATTGATTTCCAAATTTCTTGTGTCTTTGCCAGTCTCCCTTGGCAATAAACTCTGCATCTGTTAGGTTTACACCAGGCTCAGAGAGCATACCGCATAAGGTCTCATTTTTTGTAGTTCTAATGACGGTATAACCATTTTCTTTGTTTTGGTAAACAATATTTTTTATAGTACCTAAAATTTGTTGCATTTTTGTTGGGCTTTCTTTATACTTTTAGATGAAGAAAGTAGTTTTTTTACTTTCTAAAAGCTAAAGTATATTTTTAAGGGTTATTAGTAGACATCTTTCCAAAATAATCTTGCAGGGTGTAAGAAGACAAAAATCTTTGCTTCGTTCGTTGAAGTAGTCTTTTTGAATTTTCTAAGCTTGCTTCCCTAAATTGCCTAACTCGCTTCGCTCAAACAGAGGCAATTTT
>JAZDLJ010000307.1:0-12400 GCA_043802115.1 bacterium
AGTATGAGAGGCTCCTTTGGAGCAGTTTATGAGTTGCCCCTTCGGGGCAAAAATAGAGTTCGCCCGAAAGGAAGCGATGAGTTATTTATTTACACCTCCTAAGCCAACGCTCTGGTTAAAGTTAACCGTACAGGTCGAAATATTTTTGTCTTCTTACACCCTGCAAAATAATCTTGCATGGTGGGTGAGGGTCAAATAAAAGTCGAAAAAAACAGTTCATTTATTTTTAAATTAATTTAATATAGTAATTGTAATATTGTACTTTATTTTTTTGGGGTCTCATAAAAATAGTGACCCATTTTTACTGTTTTTCAATTTAAAGGAGGGATCATTATGTTAAATTGGGCATTAGCTTTTTTTATTATAGCGCTCATAGCAGCGGTTTTTGGATTTGGTGGGATATCAACAGCTGCGGCTGGCATAGCAAAAATATTATTTTTTATATTTTTAGCTTTACTAATCATCTCATTAATCATGGGTTTATTTGGAAGAAAGAGGGTGTAACATTTTCTTGACAAAGTTAATTCCAAAGGTAATTGTTGAGAACTATTATAGTAATGCCAAGCGTATCCTTCAACTATGTGGGGTACGTTTGGCTTTTTTTTTGACAAATTAGATTGTAGAGAAAATATTATCTTGAAAAAAATATAATCTTTGTTAAAATGAGAAGAGTTTAACCAAATACCTCAGTTATACTAATTCAACTTAGATTTTTCCAGGTGATTGTGTTGGTTCAAACCAGCATGTTAAGGCACTGAGGCACAAAGTTTTTTAAGTTTTTTTTATTTTTTCCCTCTGTGCCTTTGCTACTTTGTGCCTAAACATCTAGTTACAAAACTAACCTGCATTACCTCAGAAAAAACCTAACTTGGAGTGGTATAGTTAAAACCAGTAGTGTAAGGCAGAGTCTATTTATGGAGATAGAAAGTGCCAGATAATGAAGAAAAAAAAGGGCTAAGTGAGAAGGATATTAAGGATTTTCTAGGATTAGCCTGCCTTAGAAAAACACCTATCGAAATAACTTATGAGGAAAATCGTTACCACTGTTCAGGTAGTAAAGCAGTGTCTGGTAATATAATCCTGGATTTTATATCTCCTGATGATGTTAAAAAATTTTCTTCAGAGATAAAACCTATCACAGCTACTTTTGTTCTTGAAAATAAAAGATATCTGTTTCAATGCAAGGCTAGATTAGAAGGTGGTGCCCTCAAGCTGGATTATCCGGAATCTATGAGACCGGCTGAGGCAAGAAGATTTTTTAGAGTAGAGCCTCGCCTTGATGAAACAATCCCATTAATACTTGGAAAGTATGCAGGTAATAATGTCCTTGATGCTAAGCTGGAGGATATAAGCGCTGGAGGTTTAAAGTTTTTTACTCAAATCAATGAATATAGTGCAGGGGAAAAGGTAATTATAGGTTTCTTTTTAACAATAGAGGGTAATGAATATAAAATTGTTACGGATGCTATAATACGGCATGTCCGTCAAGTAAGATTAACAGCAAAAGCACACTGTGGAATTCAATTCTTAGAATTAGATAAAGAAAAAAAGGATGTATTAGTTAAATTTATATCTATGCGTCAACTTGAAGAAAGGAAAAGAGCTACTGGACAATTAATAAGTAAGCCAAAACTTAGACCCGGGAAAGAAGCTCTAATTAAAAGTGAATTAAAAGATTCCATATTACAGGTTATTGCTGAGTTTAAAGAGGCAAATATCTTTCCTACTAAAGAATTTCTTGATGAAGATACTGTAGCCCTTAGAAAAAAGAAGATATTAATTATTGATCCAGATGCGGAATCTGTAGATTCTCTAAAATTCTTGTTTGAACCAAAATATGAAATAGGTTTTGATGCTTCTGCCCTTGATGGGATAAATAAGGCTTTATTTTTTTTACCTGATATAATCTTCTTAGAAATAGACCTTGCTGGTTTAGATGGTTTTAAGGTATGTAAAATTTTGAAGACCAAGGAACAGACTAAAAATATCCCAATCATTATGATAAGCAAAAGAAATACCCGAGAAGATGTGGTAACCGCCCTTTCCCTGGGTGCCTCTGGTTACATAGTTAAACCTTTTGATCTGGATGACGTGCTGAAACGGACGGAGGAGATACTGGGGAAATAGGGCGCTGGAGTAGTATACGTTGTTTGTTGAAAATATTTTTCAATTTTTATCTAAATTTTGGGAAAAAAGAAGTTTGAGACTAAATTTTATGAATATTGAGAATCAGGGTTTACATTTAGTGGATAAAAAGATATTATTTTAGCATGGCTTTTAAACATAAAAAAAACATCTTCCAGGAAAGATTCTCTACTTACCTTATTCTATCCTCGTTTTTTTTGGCAATAGTTATAGGCACCCTTTTACTAAAAATACCTTATGCCACTCTTGATGGTATTTCATGGCTTGATGCCCTTTTCACAGCAACTTCATCAATATGTGTAACGGGCTTAATTGTAGTAGATACGGCCACAAAATTTACCTTTTTTGGCAAATTTATAATCTTATTACTGATACAGGCTGGTGGTTTAGGGATAATGACCTTTGCAGTTTCTCTGGTCTGGTTCTTAAAACAGAGGGTCTCTCTGCTTGATCGGATGATTATTGAACAATCCTTTTTACAAGAGGAGACAGAACACTCCCTTAAATATTTTTTGTATTTTCTCTTTAAATACACCTTTTGGACTGAGCTTATCGGAGCTTGTCTCTATTTTTTTGTCTTAAATGAAAAAAATATTTCAAAAAGGTTTTTCTTTGCCTTTTTTCATTCTATCTCTGCCTTTTGTAATGCAGGATTCTCTCTATACCCTGATAGCTTAATAAGGTATCAGGGTAATATCTTTGTCAATCTTATCACAATAGCTCTTATAATCCTTGGCGGTTTGGGGTTTTTAGTGATTTTTGAACTGAAACATAAGCTAATTCCTTATTTTTTCAATAGGAAAAAACACAATAAACCTTTTTTGTCACTCCATTCATGGACAGTAATCCAGACATCTTTTATTTTGATAGTTGTTGGTACTGCCCTCATCTATACATTTCAAGCGCTGTCTGGAAATAGGATACCCTTGCTTGCAGCCCTATTTCAGTCGGTTACTTGTAGAACAGCCGGCTTTAATACTATTGATCTATCTACCCTGTCTCATAACACCTTACTCATCATGATCTTTCTTATGTTCATTGGAGGTTCTCCTGGGTCCACTGCTGGGGGCATTAAAACTACCACCTTCGCAATCCTGGTTTTTATAATATTTGTAGGAACAAGGAATTTTGAAGATGTTACTGCCAGGGAAAGGACAATTCCCAAAGAAATTGTGTATAATGCTATCCTAATCTTTATTTTTTCTATTACCTGGATTTTCATTGGGCTTATCCTTCTTGTTACCTTTCAAACAAAAGAAAGCTTCCTTGCCCTCCTTTTTGAAATTATTTCAGCCTTTGGTACTGTGGGCTTATCAACTGGTATTACATCTAATCTTATGTCATCTTCGAAGATAGTAATTATAATTACTATGTTTATAGGAAGATTAGGGCCATTGACAATTTTTTCATCCTTATTAAGAAGACAGACAGAAATAAGATATGCTGAAGAAAATATTTTAGTAGGATAAAAGGAGATCAGTATGGATAAGACTATTGTAGTTATTGGTTTAGGAGAATTTGGCTGGCATCTGGCACTTTCTCTTTCTGAAGCTGGCGGAGCTGTTATTGCAATTGATGAAAAACAACAAAGGATAAATGCTATAAAAGAACAGGTATCTAAGGCAATAGCAGCTGATGCCAAACAGAGGCAAACACTTTTAGTTATTGTCCCGAAGGAAGCTGATAGTGTAGTTGTTGCCCTTGGTTCCATTGAATCAAGTATAATAGTTACCCTTTTTCTTAAAGAGATGGGGATAAAAAATCTTTATGTAAAGGCAAATTCAGATGAACATGAAAGAATACTTAAATTATTGGGAATTGATAGTGAAAATATTATTTTTCCAGAAAAAAATATGGCAACAAGGGTTTCTGAGAGGCTCTTAAATAAAAATCTTTTGGATTATCTTCCATTTTCTGAGGACTATAGTATCGCTGAGGTTGCGCCCTTAGATGAAATGCTTGGAAAGAGCTTGGTAGAACTAAATTTTAGGAGAAGATACGGTCTTTCAATTATAGCAATCAGGGAACTTATTCCACCAAAGATGGTAATGAGTCCACCCCTTGATTTTAAAATTAAAACAAGTGATATCTTGATTGTCTTAGGATTAAAGGAGGGGATTGACAAATATCACCAGGGGAAATAATTACATAATCTATAATTCCTAATTTAATTGCACAGGAAAATACTCGTTAATGATACGTTGTTGCAAGTTAGCAGTTTATAAGAAAATTTTTAAATGACTAAGGGATAGAAACAAAATAAATTAGCCCAAATTAGTAATAACTTGCCCTATCCTTTAAAAAAATAAAAAAGATTGCCACAGAGGACACCGAGGAAAAACAAAGTAAAATAATAGGTTATTTAAAAATCTCTGTGAACTCTGTGTTCTCTGTGGCTAATTTATTATTTCCTTGTTTTTTTATTTTGGGTTAATTTATTTAATCTTTATCCCTAAACTATTACAAAAAAGAAAGAAATGTAATTAAAGTTTAACCATTGCTATTATTTAAGACAAAAGAGGGCAAACAATTGTTAAAAAATTGCTAAAATAATCAAGTTGACATTAATTTTGATCGATATATAATATATATGTATCTTTTCCAAATTTTCTGGTCTGTGGTGAATTGGTTGAATCATTGATTCGATATTATTTTTAATCGATTTAACAATTCAACGAATCTACGATTCAACAGGATAGCTTATCTACCATACTTTTTGAAGAGGATAAGATTTATACTAATAATTTAGTTTCTTTTCTATTGCTTTAATTGAAGGAGATTAATATGAAGGAGATACAATCTGAGCTATTACAGGTCGTAAGTTTCAAGCTAGGTACTGAAGAATTTGGAGTTGATATCCTAAAAGTACAAGAGATCAATCGGATGTCAGAGATTACCAGGGTTCCTGGAGCTCCAGATTTTGTTGAAGGAATTATTAATCAAAGAGGGAAGATTATTACGATTATTGACCTAAGAAAAAGACTTGGTCAGGAACAAAAGGAATATGGAAAAGAAACAAGGATTATTGTTGATGGTAAGGGTGTTGGTTTTATTGTTGACTCCGTGTCTCGGATATCAAGGATTCCTTCTGATACTATAGAACCTCCTCCTCCTGTCATTACCTGTATAGATTCAGAATATATTAAAGGAGTTGGAAAATTAGAAGATAGATTACTTATTCTTCTTGATTTTGAAAAGATTTTGAACTTTAATGAGCTTAATGAACTTAAAGAAATTATAGAACAGAAGGAGATGGAAAACGTAAAAGAGGTTAACTCGTAGTTATCTTTGTTTTCATAATGATATGATCTACCAGGTGTTCAGCAATTTGGACTGCATTTAATGCTGCTCCTTTTCTTAAATTATCAGCGACAATCCACATATTAAGGCCATGCGCTATAGAAAGATCTTCTCTTATCCTTCCTACAAAAACTTCATCTTTTCCAGCGGCATTAATAGCTAATGGATATTCTGATTGATTGGGATTATCAATCACCTCAACCCCAGGGGCATTAGAGAGTAATTTCCTCGCTTCATTAGCTGTAATTTTTTGTTCAGTCTCTATATTTACTGATTCTGAATGAGAGATAAATACAGGAACCCTTACTGTAGTGGCTGATACCCTAATAGAATTATCTCCCATAATCTTTTTGGTTTCGTTGACCATCTTCATTTCTTCTTTGGTATATCCATTTTCTAAAAATACGTCAATTTGTGGTAGACAATTAAAGGCTATCTGATAGGGGTAAATTTTTACGACTGGTTCCTGAAAACTTAATAAGGCTTTAACTTGTTCTAATAATTCATCTATTGCCTTTTTTCCAGTACCTGAGACTGCTTGATAGGTTGAGACTACAATTCTTTTTATCCTTGCCTTATCATGGATAGGTTTTAAGGCTACTACCATCTGGATGGTAGAGCAATTAGGATTAGCAATAATTCCTTTATGGTTTTCGATATCTTTTGGGTTTACTTCAGGCACAACTAAAGGCACTTCTTCTTCCATCCTAAAGGCACTGCTATTATCAATTACTACTGCCCCTGCTTTAACAGCTAAGGGAGCGAATTCTTTACTAACTGAGGCACCTGCAGAAAAAAGGGCAATATCAATACCTTTAAAGGAATCAGGGGTTAAAACCTGGACAATTATATCCTGATCATTAAATTCTACTGCTGAACCAGCAGATCTGGTAGAGGCAAGAAGCTCAAGTTTATCAACAGGAAAGGCTCTTTCCTCAAGGGTTGTTATCATTTCTCTACCAACTACACCAGTTGCACCTACTACAGCTATATTATATTTATTTTTTTTTTGCATAAAAAACTTCCTCTTTTAAATTATGAATTCATACTTCATCATTTATATTTTTTTTCTACATACTTCATTAGTCCACCCTCTGAAATAAGTTGCTGCATAAAAGGAGGGAAGGGCTTGGCTTGAAATTCTTTCTTTTGGGTGTTATTTTTAATTGTTCCACATTCAAGGTTTATTTCTAATTCATCTCCTTGATTACTATTATCAACTGCCTCTGGACATTCTAATATAGGTAGACCCATATTAATAGAATTTCTGTAAAATATCCTGGCAAAGGATTTGGCAATTACACAACTAATGCCAGTTGCCTTAATAGAGATTGGGGCGTGTTCCCTTGAGGAACCGCAACCAAAATTATTTTCTGCAACTAAGATATCTCCCTCTTGCATCTTTTTTACAAAATTGATGTCTAAGTCCTCTAAACAGTGTTTTGCTAATTCATTATGATCAGTTGTATTTAGATAACGAGCTGGGATGATTTCATCTGTGTTGATATTACTTCCATATTTCCAGGTTTTTCCTTTTATTTTCATTTGGGGGTTCTCCTTTTTGGCTTCTTTTATTAAAAAGTCTAATCTGTCTGTATCTGAATCATTTTTTATTTCTTCATCCCACTTTTGCCAATCTTTTTCGGCAATCCAGTTTCTAATTTTAACAAATTCTTCCTCTGGAAGTACCTCTATTGCTTCTTTAATTTTTTCTATGGTTAGCATTTTTTTTTCGCATGTGTAAGCTTACATTGTTAATTTATCACTACCTGGTTAATTTAAATATAACGAACCTTTCATTTGAGATTAACACTGAAAAATTTTGTTCTAAATACCTCCCTAACGGATTTTCCCTAATAAATTTTTCAGTATTATTAGAAATCTCTTCAAAGGATGCAATAAAATAACCTGCTCCTTCGCCAATATATTTTTGAATCAATGACGATTCATTATTAAGGCCAACATGCCAACCTTTCCTATCGCCAAGATAAAATATCTCAGGATTATGAATCCCATCGTCAGAACTAATAATTAGACTACCTTCTGGAGTATTACCTTTAATAGCGTTTCCAGCCTCATAGATCGTTTGATTTGTCCGATAGTTTTTTCTACATCTCTTATAGCCTTCAAAGGGAATAAATACTACTAATAATAAAAAGGCTATACTTGATACTATGTATGGGTTTATTTTAACTTGATTTATGATAATAATATGTTTTTTAAGAAGGATGTTAATCCCTGCTGCTATTATAATAGAGGCTACCGGGATAATAGGTAACTGGTAATAATCATGAACCATATTCCCTCTGGCAATAAGAAAGAAATAGACGACGATTCCTAATAACCAATATCTAAGTACATTCTGTTTTTCATCCTTTATCCCTAAAATTAATCCAAAGATAAAGATAAAAAAACCAGGAGCTGTCAAGACTGGTTTGCGAAGACGGTCATAAAGAGTCCTATAGAAATCTCCCTTTATCCAGATACCCCAATTACCCCATTTATCCTGACCAATATCCCAAATTCCAAAAGAAAGTCCATATTGTTTTAAGAGGGAATGGGCATGAGCATACCACAATATAGGTGGTATAATTATCAAGGAGAAAAATAGCCACAATTTTTTATTACATATAAACCTTATTCCATATTTTTTCCAAGAGAGATAGAGAAGCGGAAATCCAAGATATAAGGTAGGTATCTTTATTAAAAAGGCTAATGCCCCTAAAATCGCTGCTAAGAGAAAATCTATCCCTTTTTGGTAAGTTATCCATTTATAGAAATAGTATATTAAACCTATAGAACAAAAAATCATCATTGATTCAGGCATGAAAGTCCTACTGAAATAGATATTCATCGGGAGCACTGAGAAGATAAAGGCACTCATCAGAGCAACTTTTTCATCATAGAACTCTTTTGCAAGAAAATAAATTAGTAGCATAGAGCCCACAAAAAAAAGGACAGATATAAGTCTTCCAATAACCTCATGAAGACCAAATACCTTATATAAAAGGGCCACAATAAAAGGATAAATCTGAAATTCACTCTCTACATAACCTTTACTTGCCCCACCCCAGTCGATTTGAGGATATAAGAGTCTAAAACCATTTCTATAAAAGTTTCTGGCAATTGCCGCTGTATCAGTCTGCCGCCAACAATGGTGATCTGCAAGGGGAGAATTTATCTTTATTAGCCTTATTAAAATGGCCATGAGAAGGATAAATACTAGTAAGAATAGTTTATATTTTTCAGTAAAATCTTTTATGTAATTGTAACTTTTTTCAAGAGAATTCATAATTTTTAAACTCCTTCAGGCCCAACTATCCGTCCACAGATCGCAGAAGCCGCAGCGATCGCTGGATTAGCTAAATAAACCTCACTTTTTGGATGTCCCATTCTGCCAACAAAATTTCTATTAGTAGTAGCAAGTGCCCGTTCGCCTTCTGCTAAGACCCCCATATGTCCGCCAAGGCATGGTCCACAGGTAGGTGTGCTTACTGCTGCCTCTGCCTCAATGAAGATATCAACTAATCCTTCCTTTAATGCCTGTTTATATATCTCCTGGGTTGCAGGGATAACAATTAAACGGACTTTTGGGGACACCTTATGCCCCTTTAATATTTCAGCAGCAATCCTTAGATCAGTTATTCTTCCATTAGTGCAAGAACCTATAACCACCTGATCTATACGTATTTCCCCAACCTCGTCAATGGCCTTACTGTTTTCTGGTAAGTGAGGGAAGGCCACCTGAGGTTTTATCTTACTAGCATCAAATTCATAAACAGCACTGTAAGAGGCATCTTTATCACTTTGGTAAACCTGATAAGACCTTTTTACCCTATCTTTGATATAACTCAAGGTGATTTCATCAGGCGCAATAATTCCATTTTTACCACCGGCCTCGATGGCCATATTACACATAGCCAGACGATCATCAATTCCTAAATCTTCTATAGTCTCACCACAGAACTCCATTGATTTATAAAGAGCTCCATCTACACCTATTTTCCCTATAGTAAAAAGGATAAGATCCTTTCCGCCAACCCATTTATTTAATCTTCCAGTAAAGATAAATTTGATACTCTCAGGAACTTTAAACCAGAGTTCCCCTGTGATCATGGCTGCAGCCAGGTCAGTGCTGCCTACCCCTGTAGAGAATGCCCCTAATGCACCATAGGTACAGGTATGAGAATCAGCCCCTATAATTAGATCACCTGGACCAACAATGCCTTGCTCTGGCAAAAGGGCATGTTCTACCCCCATCCGACCTACCTCAAAGTAATGGGTTAACTCTTGTTCCCTGGCAAAAATTCTCAGTTGGTTGCATAGTTGAGCAGATTTAATATCTTTATTTGGCGTGGAATGATCTGGTACCAGGACTACTTTTTCTTTATCAAAGACCTTTTTTGCTCCAATTTTTTTGAATTCATCTATGGCAATGGGTGCGGTAATGTCGTTACCCAGGGCAATGTCTACCCTGGCATTAATAAGTTCTCCTGGTGTTACCTCTTTCTGATCTGTGTGAGCAGCTAAAATTTTTTCGGTAATTGTCATCGGTTTGGGCATTTTTTTATTCTCCTAATCCAATATTGCGGCTCTCGGTGCATATGAGCGATGGCAACAATATAAATATGATCGGTTTCAATTGAATATAAAATTTTATAAGGAAATTTATGTAAGATATATCTCCTAATGTTTTTAGGTTCTAATGAACCTAACTTGGGCATCTCTTTAATTATTTTTATACTTCTTCTAACCTCTTTTTTAAATCTTTTCCCTAGTCTTGTTACTTCTACTTCATAGTAATCTACAGCCTCATCTAATTCTTTTTTTGCAGATTCATCGAATAATACCTTCAAAATGGTTCTCCAAATATTTCTTCAGCAGGTATTCCTTTTCTTCTTCCTTTACGATATTCTTCGAGTCGGGCTTCAGCTTCTTGTATCCATTTTCTGGCTATTTTTGGATCAGGTTTATCCAGGCTTGTAACTAGGGCTTCTATTAAAACCATTTTTTCTGGAGGTTTTAATTCTAATGCCTTTTCCATTAATGTAATATCAACTGACATAAGTACTCCTTTTTTTGAAATATGAAGTAGGAATGATGAAGTATGAATAAAAATATTACAAAAGAATCATCAGTCATAATTATAGATTTTACTTCCTATTTCATCATTCCTACTTCATACTTTTATAAATTGCCTTATTAATAGCATTTACATAAGCCTTGGCACTGGCCTCAATAACATCGGTGGTAGCGCTCTTTCCAACAGTTTCAATTCCATTTGCCATTACTTTAACCACAACTTCCCCCATGGCATCTTTTCCACTAGTTATAGCTCGGATGTTATATCCTAGCAGTTTACCCTGAATACCTGTAAGACGATCAATCGCCTTGCAGGCAGCATCAACTGGACCATCTCCACAGGCAGAATCTTGAAGAATTTCTTCACCTTTTTTTAATTTAATTGTAGCTGTAGGAATAGTAGTATTCCCGCTTATGGTATGAATATAATTCAGGACATAGATTTCAGGTATTCTGGCAACCTCATCTTCGATAATTGCCTGGATGTCCTCATCATAGACCTCTTTCTTTTTATCAGCCAGGTCCTTAAATTTATTAAATGCCTTTTCAAGGTCATCTTGATTAAGCTCATAACCCAGTTCTTTCAGTCTAGCTGAAAAGGCATGCCGTCCAGAGTGTTTTCCTAAGATAAGCTTGCTCTCCTTAAGGCCTACGGACTCTGGCGTCATAATTTCATAGGTGCTTTTTTCTTTTAAAAATCCATCTTGATGTATTCCTGATTCATGGGCAAAGGCATTCTCTCCAACAATTGCTTTATTTCTTTGGACAAATATCCCTGTAAGATGACTAACTAATCTGCTAGTCTTTATGATCTCCTCTGTTTTTATATTATGGTTTATCTGAAAAAAGGGTTGTCTGGTCTTAATAGCCATAACTATCTCTTCCAGGGAGGCATTACCTGCTCGTTCACCTAGACCATTAATTGTGCATTCAACCTGACGAGCGCCATTTTGAATAGCGGCCAGGGAATTAGCTACGGCCAATCCCAGGTCATTATGACAATGAACACTTAAGATAATTTTATCAATATTAGGTACTTTATTGATAATAGTTTTAATGAGTTCTCCAAATTCTGAAGGGATTGCATACCCAACAGTATCAGGGATATTTATTGTCTTTGCCCCAGCTTTAATCGTAGCCTCTACTACCTGGCAGAGATAGTCTACATTAGACCTGAATGCATCCTCTGCAGAAAATTCGATGTCGTCTGTATAATTCCTAGCATGTTTAACTGCCTTAATGGCTGTTTGCAATACCTCTTCTCTCGATTTTTTAAGTTTATATTGAAGATGGATATCTGAGGTCGCAAGAAAGATATGTATCCTACTTTTTTCTGCAACTTTAATAGCCTCCCAGGCTCGATCAATATCAGTCTTAGTAGCCCTTGCCAGGGCAGCAATTACAGGGCCTTTTACCTCGCTTGCTATTTTATTAACCGCTTCAAAATCACCTACGGAGGATATCGGAAAACCTGCCTCGATAATATCCACGTTTAGTCTGGCTAATTGCTTGGCTATCTGAATTTTTTCCTGTGTATTAAGGGTTGCACCAGGGGATTGTTCACCATCTCTTAAGGTGGTATCGAAGATGATTATTTTGTTGTCCATGGGGTGGCTCCTCCAAGGAGTAATTACCAGTAATGTGTTTTTTCATCATTGGTAATTACTCCTTGAATTTTTTAATTATTTCAGCTTGTTAATAACCTCTGGTTTTTCTTTTTTAAATCTCTTTAAATAGACATCTTTCCAAAATAATCTTGCAGAACGTAGGAAGACAAAAATCTTTGCTTCGTTCGTTGAAGTAGTCTTTTTGAATTTTCTAAGCTTGCTTCCCTAAATTGCCTAACTCGCTTCGCTCAAACAGAGGCAATTTT
>JAZDLJ010000308.1:0-4385 GCA_043802115.1 bacterium
CAATTTTTTTATTTTTTTTAAAGGATAAGGGCAAGTTATTACTAATTTGGGTTAATTTATTTTGTTTCCATCCCTAACCTTAAACTATAAGAGGAACAATGTAATGAATTATGTAATTTGGAACTATGCGATTGACGAGACGCTATGTAGTTTAAATCCTGTTGAAAATGTTAAAGATGCCTATGAATTACGTTATGGTATTTCGAGAATTAATAACTTCCCGTCAAATGCTCTTTTCCGAATGAATCCAGAGTTTAAAAGAGCGATTAAATTATCCGATGCGCTTGATAATGCTGATGCTATCATTGTGGCGTCTAAAAGGCTTAAGGAATTTTTTGAGAGTGAAAATATTCCTGGTATAGAGTACCTGCGAGTTACCATACTTAATCATAAAAACCGGGTTGCCAGTGACGAGTATTTCATAGTACATCAAGTGGGTACTCAGGACTGCATTAATTTGGATCAATCAACTATTAAATGGAATAAAATTAACCCTGATCAAATTTCCTCAATAAAAAAATTAGTAATTGATGAATCCCTGATAGATCCGAAGGTTAAGTTATTTAGAGCAAAACATCTTCCCAGTACTATTCTAATAGAAAGAGATCTTATCAATAAAATATTAAGTGCTGGCTTTACAGGTATCCGATTTAAAGAGATCGATAGGTTCAGGAAAGTATGATATCGCTCAGAGATAAAAATAACCTAATTTCTACATATTGTAAATTTCTTCTTGAGAAACTTCCCCAAATTACTTATAATGTCTTATGTTCAATTAATAATTATAAAAAGTTAAACTCTTAAGGATAGGACAGAATTCCTACCTCAAAGACAAATTATCCCCACAAAAAATATGCAAGAACGATTACAAAAAATCCTCGCTGAAGCAGGCATTGGTTCACGAAGGACATGCGAAGAATATATTTTACAAGGTAGGATCAAGGTTAATACTCGTGTCGTAACCACCCTTGGAGCTAAAGCTGATTCCTCAAATGATCGAATAACTTTTGATGGTCAGGTTGTTAGACCTTCTTCAAAAAAAATCTATCTCCTAGTTAATAAACCACTCCGTTATTTATCCAGCCTTAAAGATGCCTCCTTAAATCGACCCATTGTAACAGACCTAATTAAAGGTTTAAAAGAAAGACTTTATCCAGCAGGAAGATTAGATTTTAATTCTGAAGGATTGCTCATCTTAACTAATGATGGTCAATTCGCTCAACTCCTAATGCACCCTAAAAATAAAATTCCCAAGACATATCTAGTAAAAGTAAAAGGTATCCCTGATGACAAAAATATAAATAAATTGTCAAAAGGTGTCTATTTAGAGGATGGAAAGACTAGGCCAGCTATAGTAAAAAGATTAAAAACACCAACCCAAAACAACAGTTGGTTGAATATTACAATCTCTGAGGGTAAAAATAAACAAATAAGACGGATGTGTGAAAGCATTGGGCATCAAGTCATTAAACTTCAAAGAATTCAAATAGGCAATCTCAGGTTAGGTGATCTAAAACCAGGAGAGTACCGTTTTTTGACTAACTCTGAGATTGAGGGGTTGAATAATATGATAAAATAAAAAAGGAGGTTCATTATGAAAGAATATCCTCTAGACAAAATAAGAAATATTGCTATTATTGCCCACAGCGGGGCAGGGAAGACCTCTCTTGCCGAGGCAATTCTTTTTGATAGTAAACAGACTACCAGATTAGGTAAGCCCGAAGAAGGCAGTACTGTTATGGATTTTGACCCTGAAGAGATCAGGAGGAAGATTTCTATAAGTTCTTCCCTGGGTTTTTGTGAATGGAAGAATCATAAAATTAATATCATTGACACCCCAGGGGATGTCAATTTTTTTGCTGATACCCAATCCTGTTTAAAGGTTGTAGAGAGTGCAATCCTTATTGTAAGTGCTATCTCAGGGGTAAAGGTTCAAACAGAAGCGGCTTGGAATTTATGTAAGCAAGAGAATATCCCTTGTCTAATCTTTATCAATAAGATGGATAGAGAGCGGGCCAACTTTAAAAACGCCCTTGAACAATTAAATAAGGTTTTTCAGGCCACTTTTGTTACCCTACAAATGCCTATAGGGGCAGAAGAAAACTTTCAGGGTGTAATAGATTTATTGAAGATGAAGGCCTACCTCTTTGAAAACACAACTGGTGCGTATACAGAGACTGATATCCCACAAGAGCTACTTACAGAAGCTCAGAAATATCGGGAAAAGATGATGGAAAATATCTCGGAATTAGACGATGCCCTTATTGAAAAATTTTTAGATAAGGGAGAATTAACAAATGAAGAGCTTGAATCAGGCCTAATTAAGGGAGTAAAAACAGGGAAGCTTGTTCCTGTCTTATGTGGTTCTGCAGCAAAAAATAAAGGTGTACAACCACTCCTTGATTTAATAACTAAGGCCGCACCTTCTCCTCTTGATAGACTCCCGATTACAATAAAAGGAAAAGATGGTGAAGATATTATTATAAATCCTGATCCTTCTCAACCTTTTTCAGCCTTTGTCTTTAAGACAATCGCTGATCCGCACACTGGCCGTATCTCCATCTTTAGGGTCTTTTCTGGCACCTTAAAATCGGACTCCTCAATCTATAATCCTAATAAAGATTCCAAGGAGAGGGTTGGACACATCTATAATCTTATAGGAAAAACCCAAAAAACTGTCTCCGAGGTTAAAGCAGGAGACCTAGCTGCAGTTCCTAAGCTAAAGGATACTCTAACTAATGATTCTCTCTGTGCTGAAGGCAGGCATATTATCTTTGATAAGGTTAGATACTCGGAACCAGTCTTATCCTTTTCTATTGAACCTAAGACTAAAGGAGATGAAGAAAAGGTAAGTACCTCTCTCCACAGGTTAACTGAAGAAGACCCAACCTTAAATGTCCACAGAGATAATCAAACCCATGAATTAATCTTGGCAGGGATGGGACAGACCCATCTTGACGTAACCCTTTCTAAACTTAAAAATAAATTTGGTGTTGAAGTCGATGTAAAGACCCCCAAAATTCCCTATAAAGAGACCATTAAAAGAAATAGTAAAGCTCAAGGTAAATACAAAAAACAGAGTGGTGGAAAAGGCCAGTATGGAGACGCCTGGTTGGAAATTGCTCCTCTACCAAAAGGAGAAGGATTTAAATTTGAAAATAAGATAGTAGGAGGAGCTATCCCTCGACAATACATACCAGCGATTGAAAAAGGGGTTCATGAGACCATGGCAGGAGGAGTTGTAGCAGGTTATCCTGTTGTAGATATTAAGGTAAGTGTCTATGATGGATCATACCATGATGTTGATTCCTCAGAAATGGCGTTTAAGATTGCCGCCTCCATGGGCTTTAAAAAAGCAGTAGCTGAAGCTGACCCAGTTCTCTTAGAGCCAATCATGAATGTCTATATAAATGTACCTACTGATTGTATGGGAGATGTCATTGGGGATCTCAACTCTAAAAGAGGCAAGGTACTGGGGGTTGATGCAAAGATTCATGCAGAAGAAATTAAGGCCCAGGTTCCCCTGGCAGAGATGTTAAAATATACCACTGGTCTTACCTCGATAACTGGTGGACGAGGGTCGTTTCATATGGAGTTTTCTCATTATGATGAACTTCCAGGACATCTGGCTGAAAAGGTAATTGCTGAGTATAAAAAGGAAGAAGTGCATGGGTAATTATTCCTATCTTATACTTACGAAGAATCCTGTTTTATCTATAGATGATCCGGATTCAAATACATCTATAATCTTACGAACTTGCAAAAATATGATACCTGCGCTTTGGCCAGGTTTTTTTCATAAAGAAGATATCAAAATTTTTAAATACGACAATGGTAACATCTTTCATACATTTATTGTAGATACCTCTACAGCTATTAAAAATTTTAAGCAATTTACAAAACAATTATATTCAAACCCTTTAATCAAAGAATCTATAGAGAAGCTGGCAGAAAATTTTATAATTGATATTAAGGCTATTAAGGATTTCAAGACATTAAATTTACAATTGTTTTTTGAAGAAATTGAAGGGATGCTTCCTGAATCTGAAAGTAAAGAATGGTTAGATGATATCATGAACTTTATTGATAACGTAAGGGCACGACGATCAAGGGATACACAAGATATCCTTACCCTTCCTGGGGCAGATGATCTTTTTGACCAAGCTCAGATTGATATTCCTGAATGGAGAAGCAGATTAGACGATCTTGAGATATCATTACTTGGATTTAATGAAAATGAATCAATAGACATCTTTCCAAAATAATCTTGCAGGGCGTAGGAAGACAAAAATCTTTGCTTCGTTCGTTGAAGTAGTCTTTTTGAATTTTCTAAGCTTGCTTCCCTAAATTGCCTAACTCGCTTCGCTCAAACAGAGGCAATTTTA
>JAZDLJ010000309.1:0-10395 GCA_043802115.1 bacterium
TCATTTTGACTTATTTGTTGATGTGCCTCCAAAATTTGCTTCACTCGTAGAGTAGTCTTTTTGAATTTTCTAAGCTTGCTTCCCTAAATTGCCTAACTCGCTTCGCTCAAACAGAGGCAATTTTACGGGAAGCTGCGCTAAAAAAATTTACAAAAAGCCTACTAAATACTCGCTCAGCAAAATGTTGGAGGCACATCTTACTTAAAAAAAATCAAAATTAGAATTGCTGTATCAGAATCTCCCAAAATTGTAAATTTTTTGTTAATATGAGATTTCCTGGGGGAAATTTGCCTGGTTTTGGAATTTTTCCTTTAACATTTTTTCAACATGAGGAGGGATAAAATCCTTAAGATCCGCTGAAAAAGTAGCGATCTCTTTAATCATTCTAGAACTTAAGTAGATATAGTTTTCGCTTGGCATCATAAAAATGGTCTCAATGTCTTTGTTAAGTTTACGATTAATTAAGGCCATCTGAAATTCGTATTCAAAATCAGATATTACTCTCAGCCCTTTAACAATAACCTTAGCCTTTTTTTTTTCAACATATTTAATTAATAATCCTTCAAGGACATCTACTTTAATATCACCAGGTAAGTTTTTAACAGCAAGATTAACCATCTGGACTCTTTCTTCAAGAGTGAAAAGAGGTCCTTTTTGAATATTAGGAGCCACTGCCACTATGAGTTTATCAAAGAGAGGAGCGCTTCGCTCAATTATATCAAGATGGCCGTTAGTTATGGGATCAAATGTGCCGGGATATACTGCCATTTTTGTCATTAAAAATTTTGTTTTTCGTTCTTGGTTGTTAAAAATGAATCTGTCCCAAAATTCAAAAAGACTAAATTTGGGGACAGATTTATTTTTTCGTATAAAAAGTTAGTCTCGTATCACCAAACTCATACTGTTTTTGATAGACTATTCCCCAAAAATTTTCTGGAAGTATCTTTTTGTTATTATGTTCAACTATAATATAATGATTATCGCTAAGGATGCTACTTTTTGCCAGGACTTCCAGAGTCTCCTCTGCTAGTGTAGAATTATAAGGAGGATCAATATAGATAATGTCAAATTTATGTTGTCGATTTGCAAATGAAGAGATAGATTTTTTGACATCAGCCTGGATTACCTCAGCATTATTTACAAAATCACAACTTTTAAGATTTTCCCAGATTAAATTTATTAAGCTAGAGGTGTCCTCTACAAAGGTAGCTTTCCATGCCCCCCTACTCAATACCTCAATACCAATACTTCCTGTCCCGGCATAGAGATCAAGAAACTTACTCCCAATAACCCTCTCTCCAAGGATATCAAATAGGGCTTCTTTAACCTTATCTGAGGTAGGTCTTGTTTTATATCCCCTTGGGGCTTTAAGTTTCTTTCCTTTTGCAGAACCTGTGATTATTCTCATATGCCTTTAGCCGCTTTTGTCTTGCAATTTTTTTTAGCAACTACTGTTGTTTTTTTATTTTTTTCTCTACTATTGAGTTCTGCCTGAGCTGCAGCTAATCTGGCTATCGGGATTCTAAATGGTGAACAGCTCGCATAATCCATATCGATGGAATGACAGAAGGCAACTGAACGAGCTTCTCCTCCATGTTCTCCACATATACCTACTTTTAAATTTGGTCTGGTTTTTCTTCCACGTTCAATGGCAATTTTCATTAATTCACCAACTGCATGAATATCAATTGTCTGAAAAGGGTCATCGGAGAGGATATTTTTTTCAAGATAGGCTGGCAAAAATCCTCCAATGTCATCGCGTGAGAATCCAAAGGTCATCTGAGTGAGGTCATTAGTCCCAAAAGAGAAAAATTCTGCATTTTGTGCAATTTTGTCCGCATGGAAGGCTGCCCGCGGGATTTCTATCATTGTCCCAACCATGTGGGTTATCTTTTTTAGCTTATATTTAGCCAAGACCTCTGCATAAACCTCTTTAACTAAGATATTTTGATCATCAAACTCTTTTTCTGAACAAACTACAGGGATCATAATCTCAGGGTGAACCTTTTTGCCTTCCTGCATTAATTCAGCAGCAGCTTCAAAAATAGCCCTTACCTGCATCTTAGTAACCTCTGGATAGGTAATCCCAAGTCTTACCCCACGGTGTCCCATCATTGGATTGTTTTCTCGTAGGGTGTCTGCCCTCTTTTCTAAATCTGCTAAACTAATATTAAGACTCTTAGCCAATTCTATTAAGGCATCTTTTTGATGAGGGACAAATTCATGGAGTGGTGGATCAAGTAAACGGATAGTTACTGGTAATCCATCCATCGCCTCTAGGGTGCCTTTAATATCATCTTTAACATGAGGATAAAGATCTGTTAATGCCTTATTTCTTTCTTCCAGGGTATTTGAGACTATCATTTTTCGCAACTTAAAGAGCGGTTTTTCTGCCCCTTCACCGTAAAACATATGTTCTGTTCTAAAAAGACCTATCCCTTCTGCCCCAAAACTACGGGCACGGGCTGCGTCTTCCGGGGTGTCGGCATTAGTCCTGATTTTCAACTTTTTAATCCCATCACACATCTTTAAAAAGTCATTTAAAGTTTTATTTTCTGTTGATACAGCGATCATGGGGAGTTGTCCTTCATAAAATACCCCTTTTGTCCCATTTAAGGTAATCCAATCCCCTTCTTTTAACATCTTACCATTAATACTTAGACTTTTGGTCTTATAATTAATACTGATATCTCCGCAGCCAACTATACAACATTTCCCCCAGCCACGGGCAACTAAGGCAGCATGAGAGGTCATCCCACCGCGGGCGGTAAGAATAGCCTCGGCTGCCCTCATCCCCTCAACATCCTCAGGGCTTGTTTCATCACGGACTAAGATAACCTTCTTCCCATTCTTTTTCCATGTTACTGCATCGTTGGAGGTGAAGACGATCATCCCATCTGCCCCACCAGGACCAGCAGGTAATCCTTTTCCTAACGGCTTACATTTCTTCTCCGCCTTTGGATCGACTATCGGATGGAGAAGCTCATCTAGTTGAGCTGGGGTAACTCTTGAGACGGCGATCTCTTTGGAGATCAGTTTTTCACTGGCCATATCTACTGCCATCTTTACTGCTGCAATACCATTTCTTTTTCCAACGCGGCATTGAAGCATGTATAAGGTACCCTTTTCAATGGTAAATTCAATATCCATCATATCCTTATAATGCTTTTCTAACCGTGCCTGGATACTATGAAGCTCTTTATAGAGTTTAGGCATAGATTTTTCAAGAGAAACAAGCTTGGCGTTGTGGTCACTTTTTGATACCTCATTAACAGGTGCAGGTGTCCTGAGTCCAGCAACAACATCCTCTCCCTGGGCATTAATTAAGTATTCTCCATAAAATTTTTTCTCGCCATTTCCAGGATCACGAGTAAAGGCAACCCCTGTAGCGCTATCATCGCCCATATTTCCAAACACCATGGTTTGAACATTTACAGCCGTGCCCCAATCATCCGGGATATTTTCTATCCTGCGGTAAGAAATAGCCCTGGCTCCGTTCCAGGAAAGAAAGACAGCAGCAATTGCACCCCATAATTGATCCCTGGCATTATCTGGAAATTCTTTTCCGAGGACATTTTTAATCTTTTGTTTAAATTTTTCAGCCAATAATTTTAAATCCTGTCCATCTAGTTCTGTGTCCTCTTTTACCCCTTTCTTCTTTTTGGCCTCATCCATAAGCTCATCCAGTAAACGCCTAATGCCTTTCCCGTCTTTAGGCTCGATCCCTTCAGCCTTTTCCATAACAACATCTGCATACATCATAATCAAACGACGATAGGCATCATAGACAAATCTTTCATCACCTGATTGTTCAATTAGACCTGGAATTGTCTCAGTTGTCAGACCTACATTTAGAACAGTATCCATCATCCCAGGCATAGATTTACGCGCCCCTGACCGGACAGATACAAGTAATGGATTTTTTGAATCCCCAAATTTTCTTTTCATTAGTTTTTCTACACTGGCCAGGGACTTATCAATTTGGGCATTTAGTTCAGATGGATACTTTCTCTTATTTTGGTAGAAATAAGTACACACCTCTGTAGTTATAGTAAAACCTGGAGGGACTGGCAATTTTAGGCTTTCATGTCCAGCCATTTCTGCAAGATTTGCCCCTTTTCCTCCTAAAAGGTTTTTCATCCCTTCATTTCCATCAGCCTTTCCTCCGCCAAATGAGTAAACATACTTTTTGGGCATTTGTGGTCCTCCTTACCGACGGTAATAGTGGAGGATAAAGTAAAAAAAACTACTTTATCCTCCACTATTACCGTCGGGGTTTTTGAGATTTTACACTTACAATATAGATAAAGTAGCTTTTTTACTTTATCTATATTGTAAGGGTTTTTTATTAAAGTGGGGAAAAATTTTTATTTTTATTATTTTCCCCTACTTATACCTGTTTACACTTTTTTTTAAAAAAAACATTAGGTTTTACGTCGCTCCTTGTGCTCATAATATACCGAAACATGGCCTCTAATTTATCTTGCCAGTGATACTTGAGGCGAAACAATAGCGGAGTTGTGAGTATCTTTGGTCAGGTTTATTAGTTTGTTATCTATCTTTTCTTCAAGATATTGAAAATTTACTATCCTTGAAAATAAAGTGTTTTCCATTTTGGATAATCTATTTTTAGTTACTTTTATTGCTTCGCTGGATTCATCTATTCCAATCCAATATCTATTTAGAACTTGGGCTGCCTGTAATGTAGCGCCTGACCCACAAAAACAATCTAAAACTAAATCATCTATATTAGATGAAGCTAAAATAATTGTTTTTATCATGTCTATGTTTTTTTCTGTTGGATAGGATGGATACTGTGCATCTTTATATTCCCAAATGTCCTGCTTTTTCTTTCCACTTTTTTCATCAGCATAAATTTTTCTTCTGGGCACTCCATTTGGAGACCATTCAATCAATCCATTCTTGTCTAATTGTTCTAAAATATCAGGATTACTCCTCCAATGTCTCCCTTTAGGCGGTTTAATACCCTGCCATTCCTGACCAGTAGCGCCATTTTGTGTTTCTCCAGGTGCATGGAGTGGTATCGTCGTATATCTCCTACCATATTTATCTACTTTTTTAAAAAGGCGTTCAATATCCTCTTTTGTAAATTTATCTTTTGGCTCATTCCAAGTATTATTATTACTTTTAGAGTAAAAAAGGATCATATCTTTTATATTACCATATGCTTTACGTTCGAAATTTTTTGGATTGCATTTAATTCTCGTAATATCATTTTTGAAATTTTTAATTCCAAAAACTTCATCCATTATAATCTTAACATAATGACCGATTTTATAATCGATATGGAGGTAAATTGAGGCATGATCAGACATTAGCTCTCTAATAAGGATTAACCGTTCTCGAAGAAATTCTAAAAAATTAGATCCTGTTAAATTATCATTATAGGCTATATTATCATTGAGGCTATTGCTAATAGTGCTAACCCTATCTTTTCCAATCGTAAAATTGTTATTTGTGGAAAATGGCGGATCAATATAAACTAAATCAATTTTTGATTTCAGATTATATGTATATAAAAGTGCTTTTAATACAAATAGATTATTACCTCGTATTAATTTGTTAGGTTTATTGTTCCAATTTTCATTTAATGTACATAGTTCCAAGCTCAGTATCTCTTTTTCTGATTTTTTATAGAGATATTCTAATTGCATTTATAACCTCATAGTTGGTATAAAAACTCACGTAAAACCAAGGCGCTCATAATGTTATAGTCTTTGTAAGGATTTGAAATGAATTTATACATTTTATTATTACCTCGTATATAAAGAACTCCATCAAGGATAGCCAATCTTATTGCGTTAATATTTGTATCTTCTATTGTGCTTATAGCATCTTCAAATTGCGTATTTTGATGTCCTCCGAAGTCTGTTAAGAATTTTGTCTCGCCTATGATATATTTTCCATTAAATCTAGCTACCAGATCCAATCCTTTATTACGATTATAGTTCAGTTTATTTTTTGCAAAGCTCATCATCTCGCTATCGGTTCCATCAAGTATAGCATCTTTAGTGGTCGAGATAAACTCTTCAAGATTGATAGGCATAATTCCAAGAGATTTTTTTTGTAACCATCGTTTAAACATTGGACCAATTTGTCTGTTTGTCTCTTTGGGTTCGCTACATTTTTCATAGATATTCTTTAACCCCATATCATATAAGCGTCCAGCAATTCTATTCATAGTTTTTGGATTCCGTGCAGATGATGTTTTATCCCTTTTTAAATATGCGATATAGGAATCTTTGATGGGGAATAACTCCATCTTTAATAATTCTTCCACTAACTTACTATTATTTTTATTTCTAAATGCAATTTTAATATTTTTCCATATACTACTATGGATTTCTCTTATCCCTTCTGGAATAGTCGGATATACATGAAACAAATCATCTAGATATGATTTTTGTTCAGCATATTCAATACTTAGTTTTGTCCAATAATTCACTATGCCTACTCCACCTGTACCTTAGAAAAATCTCCGATCTCACCAAATAAAGTCGACACGCAATAAAGCAGATTTAATCTATTAAGTCTAACTTCTTTATTCTCAACCATCACCATTACCTTATCAAAAAAATTATCAACATATCTCCTTAAGGTAGCAATCTTACCCAAAGCCTCATAATATTTTTTTTCTAAGAGATCCTTATCTACCTCTATTTTTAAATTCAGATAGTAATTATAAAGTTCCGTTTCCTCTTCTTCTTTAAAAAGTAAAGGATCAAGGGTAGTTATAACTAAATCTTGAGGTAATATCTTAATTATACGCCTAAAACCAGTAGTAAGGGCTTGAAAATCTTTATCCCCTTGCAACTTTGATAAGGCTAATAAGCGGTCGTTGAAATCACTAAGATCATCGAAGTTGACTGCCAAGGCTGAATTGATAAGATCGTATCTAAAACCCCTGTCAATAAAAAGGTAATAAATTCGATCTCTAATGAAACTTAAGATCGAGGGGATAATCCCTTCTTTATTAAATTTTATCTTATCTTCTAATAATTGAGCAGCCTCTCCTAAGATCTTTCTTAAAGAGAGGGGATATCTTTTTTCTATGATAATATTTATGATTCCCAAAACCTGTCTCCTAAGCCCGTATGGATCTTGAGAGCCTGAAGGCTTCCAACCCAAAGCAAATCTACAGACGAGGTTATCAATCTTATCTGAAATACTAACAATATCTCCAATAATAGTCCGAGGTAAGCGATCATTCACTTCTCTTGGGAGATAATGTTCAAATACAGCCTCAGCAACCTCTTGATCTTCACCATTAATAAAGGCGTACTCCTTTCCCATTATCCCCTGGAGTTCAGGGAATTCTCCTACCATACAAGTGGTAAGATCATTCTTACATAAATTTACTACCCTTTCAATCTTTTCTTGACCTTCGCTATCTAATCCTAGCTTATTAGCCAGATACTGGCTAAGAGGATTCAATCGCTTGATTTTATCATAATAGGTGCCTAGTTTGTCTTGAAATATCATCCCCTTTAGATTGTCAAGACGATTAATTAGAGGTATTTTTTTATCTTCTTCAAAGAAATATCTAGCATCAGCTAATCGTGCCCTTAGTACCCGTTCGTTTCCTTTTCTGATCTCTCCTGGATCGGTTGTCTTAATATTACTAATAGTTACAAAATCAGGTAAAAGGTTTCCCGACTGATCTTGAACTGAAAAGTATTTTTGGTGCTCTCTCATACTAGTTATTAAGACCTCATGGGGTAATTTCAGAAAGGCCTGATCAAACTTACCTAATAAGGCTACCGGATATTCAACTAAATTAGTAACCAAATCTAAGAGGAGGCTGTCTTTAACCACCTTTATCCCATTCTCTAGTTCCAATTTATTTAGTTGATCTTCTATTATTTTTTTTCTCTCCCCTTGATCTACAATTACAAACACCTTCTTAAGTTCATCTTGATAGAGATGACAGGTTGATATTTCAATTCTTTTATTATCAGATAAAAATCTATGTCCAAAGGTAATGTTACTACTTTCTATCCCGCTTAATGAAAATTTTATAACCTCTGTTCCAAAAAGGGCTAGTATCCAATGAATCGGTCGAGCAAAACGAAAATCACCCTCTCCCCAACGCATTGATTTGGGGAAGGAAAGGCTGGTTATTAAATTTGGTAATATCTGCTGAAGTAGAAGAGAGGTCTCTTTATTCCCGTCTATTTTAATTAGATAGATATATTTACCTTTTGGGGTAACTTTTGTCTTTAATTCAGATATGTCAACATTGTGGGACTTAGCGAAACCAGAGGCGATTTTTGTGGGTTGATTGTTACTATCAAAACAATTACGTTCAGGAGGGCCTATAATCTCTTTTTGTACAACATGTTGACTTTCAGAGATATCTTGAACATACAGAGTTAAACGTCGAGGAGTAGCGAAGGTCTTTATCTCTCCATATGGGATGGCTAAATTATTCAAATTCGCTTTGATAAATGAAGCCATTTGAGCTATAGCTCCATCTAAAAATCGGGCAGGGATCTCTTCTGTGCCTATTTCTAAAAGTAAGTCTTTACTCATAATTTTTTAACAAAGGAAACCCCAAGCGTTCTCTCTCCTTCAAATACACATCTGCACAAGATTTAGCTACATTTCTTACCCGCGCTATATAACCTGTCCTCTCTTGGACACTGATGGTCCCTCTTGCTTCAAGCAGATTAAATGTATGGGAGCACTTTAGACAATAGTCATAAGCAGGTAAGACTAAGCTTACCTCTAATAACCGTTTACATTCTTTTTCGTATACATTGAAAAGATTGAGAAGCATATCAACATCAGCAAGTTCAAAATTATATCTTGAAAATTGGATCTCATCCTGAAGGTGAATAGCCCCATAATTAGTAAAATCATTCCATTTGAGATCAAATATATTATCAATGCCCTGGAGATACATGGCGATTCTCTCCAAGCCATAGGTAATTTCTACGGGTATGGGTTTTAAATCAAATCCTCCAGCTTGCTGGAAATAGGTAAATTGGGTTATTTCCATACCATCAAGCCATACCTCCCAACCTAATCCCCAAGCGCCTAAAGTTGGTGATTCCCAATCGTCTTCAACAAAACGAATATCATGATAACGTGGATTTATCCCAAATTGTTTGAGGCTTTCAAGGTAAATATCCTGAATATCTAATGGGGAAGGTTTCATTATAACCTGGAATTGGTAGTAATGCTGTAAACGGTTTGGATTTTCTCCATATCTCCCATCAGTTGGTCTCCTGGATGGTTCTACATAAGCAGCATTCCATGGCTCAGGACCTAATACCCTTAAAAAAGTAGAAGGATGAAATGTCCCAGCGCCTACTTCAGTATCGTATGGTTGTTGTATAAGGCAACCCTTTGTTGCCCAGTAACCCTGTAGGGTCAAAATTAGGTCTTGGAAGTTCATTGTCTAAAATTTTTCTTAAGAATTCAGATTTAAAATGAAAAAGAATAGTAACAAAGTGAAGAAATTATGTCAAGGTTGTCCTTAAGATAAAAAAAGAATTAAATTTTTAGATTATATTTGCCGATTAAATTTAATAGACATCTTTCCAAAATAATCTTGCAGGGCGTAAGAAGACAAAAATCTTTGCTTCGTTCGTTAAGGAAGAAATAATTTATTAAATTGGGGACTCTGTCCCCAAACCCCTGGGATTTATCGCTTTTAAGGGTAATTTTAATAATATACTACTCCAACTTAGGTTTTTCTAAAATAATGCAGGTTAATTTTGTAACTAACTGTTAAGGCGCAAAGTAGCAAAGGCACAGAGGAAAAAACAAAAAAAATTTTAAAAAAACTTTGTGTTTCAATACCTTTATGCCTTAACATGCTGGTTTTAACCAACACAATCACTTGGAAAAACCTAAGTTGGAGTAGTATAGATGGATATTTTTATTTGTTATGGAGACATAAGCGGTCATCTTTATTCTTAAGCATGATCTTTTTTAGATCATTAATCTAAATTACCCTTAAAAGCGATAAATCTCAGGAGGTTTGGAGGACGGAGTCCTCCATCTTAAACAATAAAAAAAGTAGGTGTCCTTTTATGGCTTTAAATATATAAGGGCGTATTTTTAGGCGCTGGTTCAGTTATATGGGATAAAAATTCATATAAAAATCATCTTGTTACAGGCTAATTGATAAAAATATATCTCGATTTTTATCTAACTTTTGGCCAAAAGGTGATTTTTTCACTAAAAATCGGTATTATTTTTTTAAAAATAGTAGCCATAATGTATTAGACATCTTTCCAAAATAATCTTGCAGGGTGGGTGAGAAGACAAAAATCTTTGCTTCGTTCGTTGGAGTAGTCTTTTTGAATTTTCTAAGCTTGCTTCCCTAAATTGCCTAACTCGCTTCGCTCAAACAGAGGCAATTTT
>JAZDLJ010000227.1:0-11132 GCA_043802115.1 bacterium
TTAGTGCAGCTTCCCGTAAAATTGCCTCTGTTTGAGCGAAGCGAGTTAGGCAATTTAGGGAAGCAAGCTTAGAAAATTCAAAAAGACTACTCCAACGAACGAAGCAAAGATTTTTGTCTTCTCACCCGCAAGATTATTTTGAAAAGATGTCTAATGTAGGTTAATACTGTAACTAACTGTTTGGGCACAAAGTTAATCTATTAAATCTTTATCCCTTAATAATATCCCTCTACTAATATTATAAGCAAAAATCATGCCAAAACACTTTAGGATATATTTACAATATGTTAGCTTTAGCATAGTTAAAATCATCTCTTATTTTTATACGCAATATTACACACTGTGAGCGACTACACACATTTCATTATCTTGAAATTATTCCCCCAATTAAAAAAAATGCGTAATATTACACAAATTGTTGTGTAATATTACGCATTATAATATCTAAAAACTTGCAACAGCGATAAAATAAAAAAGCTATTTTATCGCTGTTGCAAGTGCATCTTCATACCTTCTTAATATCTGAAACGGCCCTACAATCTTCTCAATATAATAATTTACCCTTATATAATTTTCAATTGGTCTTGCATAATTAGCAAACCGCCTCTCCTCTTTGCTGTCAATTGGTATATCTATATAAACAATATACTTAGTATTTTTTTTTTCTAATTCATAGATAACCTTTGCGAATACCTCTTCTGGATTCCTTATCCCAGGAAGAAGCCATTCATAATAACTTGGATTCGGACGATTCGTTAGATAATTCCAGATAGGATTAAATGGGATAGCAAAGAGATAATCCTCACTATTAGTATTATGGACAATATGAGAGACAATCTCACTAATCCAACGGGCATAATCCTTATCAACTTTTATATATCTTGTCTTTGAGACTTCATGATCTAAATCTTCATATTTTATAAAACTAGTATTATCTATAATAGCGCCAATAGATCCCCCATAAAATTTATTATAATAAGTAATCTTGGCAATATAAATTAGAGGGAAAATTAATATCAAAAAAATACATATTGTTATCCTTGTATAATTAGAACCAGGCTTTATTGTGTAATTATATCCCTTTGATAACCAAAAAGCCCCTAGGATATAAGCAGGCATTATACAACGAAGCAGGTTATGAAAACCAGCTCGACAAATAACCAGGCCATAGGTAAAGATACCAAAAGAAAGGATAACAAAAATCATATCCTCCTTAAGGTTAAATCGCTCTTTTTTCCATAGGCTTACCAGATAAATAAGGGTTAGAAGATATATAGCTATGGGCAAATAAAAAATCACACCCTCTAATGTGTTATTTAACAAAGGAAGGTATAATAAAATAATTATCTTTATATTATGAAGCGTTAAGGGAGGGTAGCTCCTCATTACTTTGAAGGGATTAAGGGAACTATCTTTAAATAATACCTTTATAAACAATAATGGATTGGGAAAAGGATTGGCCCAATCCTTAAAATTCTTAAAGACTAAATGAAAAAAATCTAAGGTAAAGGTTGTTTTTATAGAGGGTGCTCTTAAATAAAACAAAAATGGCAAAAGTATGATAAACACTGACAAAATATACATAATATATTTACTAATAAGCGGTATTATCCAATTATTTTTATTATTAAATTTTAACGAATTAACCGTTATTAGCGAAAGAAAAAGTATAGTTACTAAAAAGCAGATCAAACTGATCTCTAGTTTAAATAAACCAGTAAAAATAGCTAGTAAGGCTAGCAAAGGAAAATAGTGTACCTGCAATTTTTGTCTCTTTATTAAAAGGCAGATTACATATATATCAATAAGGGTAAAGAGGGGAAAAAATCTAACGTAATAAGCTGCTGGTACAAAAAGTACTACTCCTGAAACTAATAATCCAAACTTAATATCTGTAATTTCCTTGGTAATTAAAAAGGCTAGGACGGACATAAAGGCAGTCATTAAAGAAATAAATATTCTTGCAACTATTAGGTGGGTTCCAAAAAGCCTAAAAAAAATAGCCAAGAGATAATATCTCCCTGGAGGATAGGCGATAAAATCTTTTATTGGCACTTCACCAGCAAGAACACGCAAAGCGCCATTTAAAAGTACACCTTCATCCCAGAGATTAATCCCATATCTACAAAATGTTAAAAGATAGAGGAAACTGAATATAAAAATTAGGAGAGGGAGATAACAAATTATTTTTTCTTGATCTTTTAATTTTTTTAGAGTCACAGCCAAATTTCTGTTAGTATTAGTAACCTAACAATTTGTTTTTTTTTAATGCATAAACATTACCATAAAAAAAAATCTATTTCTATTTATTTTTTTTAGACCATCTTTATTGGAATATTTACCATCTTTTAATTAGACATCTTTCCAAAATAAATACCGTATTCTCTAGGTGTCTAGGGGCAAAGGAAGACAAAAATTTCGACCTGTACGATTAGAATTTGTCTTGTCTCTAAATGCCTTTAGGACAACCTTTTTGTAGGGGCAAGGCTTTGTCCTTACCCTTTTAATTATTTTTGGCAACCACAAGAGGTTCCCGTATAGGTAATTTTTGTATCTTCTTCAAATTTTATGGTAATTAAACTGTCGTAATGTTATTGGGTTTTGTTTTTAGCCCTGAAAGGGCGTTATATATCAGCCCAGGGCTGATATATAACGCCCTTTCAGGGCTAAAAACTTAAAAGATTTCACCTGCATCATACCCAATTAATTGACCATGCTTTTTGAAGAGGATACTAATTTTTAACCGTACAGGTCGAAAGTTTTTTGTCTTCTTACACCCTGCAAAATTATTTTGGAAAGATGTCTATTAAAAAAATAGAGGTATCATCTTTATTTTATTATAATCTTAGCTTATAATAATTATATAGATTTTGGTAGTGAAAAATTTACTCTAACTTTTTGCATTCTGTAACAGCCTGTCGAGCACTATCTGAATGTAAAACGGAGACAGATATTATGATCTTTGATGTTGAGAAATTTATTGCCCAAAATCAGGCCAAATGGAAAGAATTAGAAAAGATGTTGGATTTAATTCATAATGTAGGTATCCATTCCTTTGATTTTGAGAAGACCAATAAGTTCTATAATCTCTATCATCAAGCATCCTCCGATCTCAATCGCCTCCAAACATTTTCTTATCAGACAGAGTTGATTACTTATCTGGAAGGTCTGGTTGCTCGTGCCTATGCCAAGATATACAGCCTCCAAAGAGAAAAATGGCGGGTCAAAATAAAGGATTTTTATTTTGTAACTTTTCCTAACGTCTTTAGAAGACATATAAAACTATTTTATCTAGCTGTTACGATAATGCTTATAGGCGCATTTTTTGGTGGTCTAGCTGTCCTCTTAGATCCACAAGCCAAAGGTATCTTGATTGATTTTTCCCATCTAAAAGAATCACCATATGAAAGGGTATTGAAAGAAGAAAAGGAAAGGAATAAGGACCTTGATAACTCGAAGGTTTATTTCTCTTCATTTTTAATGACCCATAACATAAAGGTAGCCCTGCTGACTCTAGCTCTAGGGGTTACCTTTGGTTTTGGCACACTAATCTTACTATTTTATAATGGTGTTATCTTAGGTGCCATAGTAGCTGATTATATAAGATACGGTGTTGGAACATTTGCGACAGCTTGGCTACTTCCCCATGGTGCCTTTGAGATCTGGGCAATCTTAATTGCTGGTCAAACCGGATTTCTTATCGCTAAATCTTTACTCCATACTGGAAGACATTCTCGTGCAACCCAGTTAACCATGGTTGGTCGTGACATCCTAACTTTATTTTTTGGACTAGCAACGATGCTAATTTGGGCTGGGATAATTGAATCTTTTTTTTCTCAATATCATCAACCTGTTCTACCATATTCTTTTAAAATTGGATTTGGGATAGTGGAAGTAATCTTTCTTTGCTATTATTTAGGATGGATTGGGATTAACCCTACGACGTCAATTAGTTTTAAACAGTCGTTGTAGTGTCCTGAAGACAATTTAAAATTGCTGGGCTATTTTCATATAATCCCTACAGGATAAATTTGTAATTTATAGTACTCCAACTTAGATTTTCCCAAGTGATTGTGTTAGTTAAAACTAGCATGTTTAGGCACAAATTTTTCGACCTGTACGATTAGAATTCACAACTCACTATGTTAAGGATAGAGCAGTAAAAAAACAAATAGCACTCTGAAAGAGTGTTTTATCTATAATAATATGATGAGCTTATTATAATTTATAAGGCACTCTTTCAGAGTGCTATCGGTATATAAATAATTACCTAGGGTTACGCTTCGCTCACCCTAGGCTAGTATGAAATGCTCCTTCGGAGCAAAAAGGCACTATTCTAATCGTACAGGTCGCAAATTTTTTTAAGTTTTTTCCTTTGTGCCTCTGTGCCTAAACAGTTAGTTACAAAATCAACCTACATTATTTTAGAAAAACCTAAGTTGAAGTAGGATGAAGTAGGATATTTTCTAAAAATCTATACATGCTTTCTAAGCACACTAAAAACTGTGAGAGCTCTATAATATAAACAACGAACAACAGGCTATAAAAAACGGACGGTTTTTCCATGCAAACTAGCAACCAAATATCCCTTACAACCCCCGAAGGAGTAACCTTCTCTCTTAACTTAGCCAGTCCTGGATCTAGATTTTTGGCTTTACTAATTGACTTCCTCTTTATCATAACCATTACTTCAACAATTAACACATTAGGTGGAATATTCTCTTTAATCAGACATGAATTCTATATTACCTTTGCCGTTATTTCTCAATTCTTAATAGGTTGGGGTTATTTCATCATCTTTGAGTGGTATTACCAAGGACAGACACCAGGGAAAAAGCTCTTTGGTTTAAGGGTGATTGATAGAAATGGATTCCAGCTTACCTTTCAACAAATAATCCTAAGAAACTTTTTTCGAATAGTTGATTCCTTGCCAGCCTTATACCTCTTTGGTGGTTTTATTTGCATGATCTCTTCTAAATATCAACGAATTGGAGATATAGTTGCTGGGACAATTGTGATCTTTGACAGCCACTTTACTCTTCCCAATATTAATCATATTACCCCTGATAAATTCAATTCCTTTTATACCTATCCACATCTAATTTCAAGGGCAAGACAACAAATATCCCCAAGGGAATCTTCAATACTTTTAAAGGCGTTGCTTCGCAGAGATAAACTTCAACCTGAATCTCGTGTTGAACTTTATGAATCTCTGGCGAACTATTTTAAATCTATAATAAATTTTCCAGTGGAAGATATAAGTAATGAACAATATCTGAGGAACTTAATTGGTGTATTGTATAAACGGTAATCGTAATTATACTACTTCAACTTAGGTTTTTCTAAAATAATGTAGGTTAATTTTGTAACTAACTGTTAAGGCACAAAGTAGCAAAGGCACAGAGGCACAAAGGAAAAAACAAAAAAAATTTTAAAAAACTTTGTGTTTCAATGCCTTTATGCCTTAACATGCTGGTTTTAACCAACACAATCACTTGGAAAAACCTAAGTTGGAGTGGCATACTCACGCCTCCAGTAGCACACATTCCACCAGCAATTCCACAATTACACCTTGACAATATCTCAATTATAATATACGATTTGATCATATTACTGAAACTTTTTAATAGGTTACAAGGGGTTAAAATTATGTTGCCCAAATTTGTCCTGGATCTTACTACTAAAGAGCTTGAAAAAGTAGAAAAAGAGATAAAAAATAATGTTAGTTCTCCTAATCCATTAATTACCAGGATTGGGACATATATTTGTAATAGTGGAGGGAAGAGAATTAGACCAATCCTGCTTCTTCTTACCTCTAAGATGTGTGGATACTTTGGTGATCGAACATATTTTCTGGCTAGCATTGTGGAATATATCCATGCTGCTACCTTGCTCCATGATGATGTTATTGATCATTCAAACCTAAGAAGAGGGATGCCATCTGCCAATAAAACATGGGGCAACGAGCTACCAATTCTTGTTGGTGATTATCTTTATGCCAAGTCCTTTTATCTCCTTGTTGGTGATGGCGATCCTAAGGCCATGGAGGCTATATCTACAGCTACTATGACTATGACTGACGGAGAAATATTTCAGCTCCAAAAAAAAAATGATTTTAAGATTTCTGTTGAGGAATATCTTGATATTGTTGCTAAAAAAACCGCCTTTCTCTTTTCTGTAAGTTCTAAACTTGGAGCCATCCTTGGTAAAGTAACACCGGCAGAGGAAGACATCCTCACCAAGTTCGGTCTTTTTCTTGGTATGGCCTTTCAACTCATTGATGATGCCCTGGATTTTGTGGCTGATCAAAAAAAGCTAGGCAAACCTGTAGGGCATGATCTAAAAGATGGTAATTTAACTATGCCTATTATCTATACCCTTTCCGAAAAAAAAGGAGACCAAAAGGATTATATAATTGAGTTAATCAAGAATAAAGATATTAATAACATTTTGCCATATATTGATAGGTGTAAAGCTATTGATTATACCTTTAATTTTGCCAGGGATTATATCAATAAGGCCAAGGACTTATTAGCTTCCTTTCCTGAATCAACCTATAAACAGGCCTTACTAGCTGTCTCGGATTATGTTGTTGAGCGTCACCTCTAATGATGATAAAAATATCAAAAAAAACAATTATTACCCTTTCAACATTATTAATTATCTACTCTTTTTTCTATATCCTCAGGATTCACCCCTCTCCCCAAATTTATAAAGAATCCCAATTCCTAATGGGGACAATAATTGAAATATCAGTGGTAAGCACCTCAGAGACAGACGCCCACAGGGCTATCCAAGTCTCCTTATATAGGCTAAAAGAGATTGAAAGGATGATGAACTTTTGGGACACCCAGAGTGAGCTATCTCTCTTAAATCAACGTGCCCCCAGTGAAGAGGTAGTAGTTAAGCAAGAGCTCTATTATCTCATAAAAAAGGCAGTTGGTTATTCTCAATTAACAGAGGGTGCATTTGATATTACCATAGGGCCTGTCTTTAGGTTATGGAATTTTAGGGATGGTGGAGGAAATCTTCCTGCCCCTTTCCAACTTTCTCAAGCCCTGACCAGGATTGGCTATACAAATATTATTTTTAATGATGTAAAACATTCGCTTAAATTTAGGCAGCCAAATCTAGAGATTGATCTAGGAGGTATTGCCAAGGGGTATGCGGCTGATCAGGCTGTTCTTGCCCTTAAAAATTCAGGTATAGATTCTGCATTAGTAAGTGTTGGGGGAAACCTTAAGGCATTAGGAAAAAAACAAAAAAATCATTACTGGAATATTGGGATAAGACACCCTAGAAAAGAAGAAGAAAAAAGGAGAAGAGGACAAGAAGACAAGAGAATAAGAAGACAAAATGAATTATTAGCTACCCTTACGCTTACTGATAAGGCGGTGAGCACCTCAGGGGATTATGAACGGTTTTTTATAAAAGATGGGATTCGTTATCACCATATTCTTAATCCTAAAGATGGTTACCCTGCCAATGATTGTCAGAGCGTTACCATTGTAGCTACTGAAGCGACCACTGCTGATGCCTTATCTACAGGTGTCTTTATCCTTGGACCTAAAAAAGGGTTAGCGCTCATTGAGGCTCAACCAGGGGTCGAAGGGGTAATTGTTGATAAGGAGGGGAAGACCTTGATCTCATCAGGGTTAAGGGGAAAGATTAAAATTTTGGGGTATACTCATCTGAATTAGAATCCAAATCCTGAAGAAACCCATTCTCAAATCCTAGTTCTAAAAACCAATCTTCCAGCTCCTGATATTCCTCCAACAATAAGCGCCTGTTGATTTCGGGTATCTCATATGCTCGATGAACTGGGTAATACTGAGCCATTAAGGAGATATACACGTCTATACCCAGATTTTCCGCTATCCAGGAGAGTATCTTCTTACTGTCATCTATCTGACCGGGCAAGACCAGGTGACGGATAATCAGCCCTCTCTGCATAATCCCTTCTTCATTAAAAATCGCCTCACCTACAACCTCCTTCATAGTCATAATTGCCTTAGAAGCAAACTTGAAATAATCAGGGAGTTTGGAAAATCTTATAGATAAGGTATTGTCAAAATACTTAAGATCGGGTAGAAATACATCCACTAGACCGGATAATCTTTTGATCAGGGATTCTTTTTCGTACCCATTACTGTTCCAGATAATTGGGAGACTTATTTCTTCTTTTAGAATAGGCAGGATGGAAAGAAGTTGGTTAGTGTAATGGGTTGGAGAGACAAGGTTGAGATTATGGACGTTTGATTCTTTAACGATTTTTTTACATAAAGTTATAAATACTCGTTCTTGGTTCTTGGTTACTGGTTTTTCGTCATCAGAAAGTACTAATTGAGTTGGGGGTTGAGATATAAGATAATTCTGACAAAATAGGCAAGATGCATTGCAATAAGAAAAAAAGATTGTCCCTGACCCTCTTGTACCACTAATACATGGCTCCTCCCAAAAATGGGGCATGTATTTAGCTATCTTTATTTTAAGAGGGGCATTACAGACTCCCAATCTAGTTATTCGATCGACCTGGCATTCGAAAGGACAACTGTTACATCTGCCCATTATACTCCTTCACCCTGTTTTTAATCCCTTGTACTCTTCCCCAATCCTCTTGCTTATACGTTGGAAATATGGAGTTATTCTGCAACAATGGTTCAGTTTCATCTTCTAATCCAAGCGCTTGCCAATCCTTTGTCCCTGGAACAATTGAATACTCAGCAAGCTGAATATTCACCCCCTGCAACATCAGAAACTTAATCCCCTCTTCGATCGCTTCTATTGACTGCCCCGGCCCACCTAATTGCAGATACACAGAAATTCCCTTTGCCTCATATCCTGCTTCTTTTAGATAACTCACGGCCTGTAAAAATACCTCATTGTCTACCTTGCTACCTGAATCCTTCTGTCTTTCTGGGGCAGTGCTCTCAAGGCTTACCCTTGGCTGAATAAACCTTGCCTTGCGCATCAATCCAGCAAGCTCAGGAGTGATAAATTTGGCATGAAGGCCATTCGGGGTATGAAATCTAAGTGTATGTCCATTCCCAGTTAACCCTTCTAATATCGGGAGGAGATGACTCTCTGCCGCCATTAACAAGGCATCATCATAAAAAACAAAATCTACTGTTTTGTATGTTTGATAAAGATATTCAATCTCTTTTATTACCTTTTGCGGTTCTTTTCTTTCGATCCTGGGCTGCAAAATAGAAGAGGCACAGTAAGAACAATTAAAGCCACAACCAAGACTTGTTCTAAAGGCAAGACAAGAATTATGGGAGTAAAATTCATAGGAAGGAGCTGGCCAGGAAGCGAAATCTAATGAATCTGAGTCTGATGATTCATCAAGGTATATCTTCCCCCCCATTATCTTTTCTATCAACTTGACAAGCTCAGCAGCGTCTCCGCCAACAAAGACTTGATCCGCCCCTGAATTCCTCTCGGCATGGACAGGGCAAAGAGTAGCATAAGTGCCACCTAAAATTAATGGTGTATTAGGATAAACATCCTTTAATACCTCTATAGCCTTAAATGCACCTGGATACCAGTAGGTCATGCTGGAACTAACCAGGATTAAATCCGGTCTTTGTATCTCTTTTACTTGCCCTACGAAGACATCTATAGGCAATCCATATCTTTTATATCTTCTTGGAATATCACTTAAGACAAGAGGCTTATCTATAAATTCGTGATAGATACTACCACAGCCATATTGTTTTTCTTTAGGAGAATATCTCTTATTAGATAGAGAAGAAGGATTTTTGTAGCAGGAATGATAGCGGTCAAGACAATCTATAAGGTTAATATTAAAATTAAGTTCTTTTAAGATACTAGCTATATAGAGAAGGCCAAGAGGTTTTAGCCAGAGGTCATAGGCAGCAAAATCGTAGATCCATGGGTTTATAAGGAGACATTTCCCGAAATTCAATTTTTGTTTTGTAAAATTGAATTTTGGGAAATGTTCGTAGTTTTTGTAGTTAAGGGGCATGATAAAAATTTCAGATTAGACATCCTTCATTTATTAAATTAAAAAAGCTATTTTATAGCCGTTACAATTATAGTATAATAAATTTACTATCTTCTAACAAGAAAAAAGGACAGGATTCACCCCAATCTCTTGTTTAGTAAAAAATTTTACAACTTGGGGATAATCTGAAAAGGGGCATCTATGCTACTAGAAAAACTATTTGGAAAACAACCTGTATTGGAGGCATTAAAAGCTAACAAGAGAGCTATAGAAAAAATTTATATTAGGAGAGAACAACTTGATAAGGACATTAAAAAGATTTATGAATTTGCTAATCTTCATAGAATTAAGATTAAAGAAGTTCCTGATCGAAAGGTCTTAGATAATATGGTGCAAAATAGTTCTCATCAAGGTGTTATTGCCCTAATCTCCCCTAAAGAGTACATTGACCTTGATGATTTATTTAACAAGCTTAAAAAAACAGAGACATCTCCATGTCTTATTGCCCTGGACGAGGTTGAAGACCCCAGAAATCTTGGTTCAATTATTCGAACTGCAGATGCTGCTAATATCAATGGCGTTATTTTACCCAAACATCGGGCTGCCCATATAACTAATATAGTAGCTAAGACCTCAGCCGGTGCAGTGGAATATCTGGATATCTGTTTAGTCAGTAACTTGGCAAATTCATTAGATAGGCTTAAAAAAGAAGACTTCTGGATAGTTGGAATAGATGCTCAAGCATCTCAAACTATATGGGAACTAGACCTCATAAAACCTGTTGTCCTTGTAATTGGTGGAGAAGGAAGCGGAATAAGACCTCTTATAAAAAAAAAATGTGACCAGTTAGCTGCAATCCCAATGCTTGGTCATGTTACCTCTTTGAATACCTCAGTTGCGACAGGCTTAGCCATGTATGAGATTATGCGCCAAAAAACTTGTCTACAAACGGATTAAAATTAAACAAAACCTAAAATACTCAGCAATTCTAATTTTGATTTTTTTTAAGATATGTGCCTCCAATATTTTGCGACCTGTACGATTAGAATAGTGCCTTTTTGCTCCGAAGGAGCATTTCATACTAGCCTAGGGTGAGCGAAGCGTAACCCTAGGTAATGATTTATATACCGATAGCACTCTGAAAGAGTGCCTCATAAATTATAAT
>JAZDLJ010000337.1:0-2679 GCA_043802115.1 bacterium
TTTTAATTAGCGTTAGTTAGATATAATACTTAATGTTTATTAGGTTAATTATTTTAGTAGCGTTTTTAAAAAATCTGTGTAAATCCGTGTCTAAATAATAGAAAGTGTAAACTACTTTCGCCTCTTAATGAAGGATGCCAAAAATTCGATACTTTCTTTGCTTAAAGTAATAGTAACTTTAATGTCCTCATCTTTTATTGCTAACTGATCTGGAGGAGGTAAAAAATCTTCTACGAGTTCAAGTTCCATTGGTTCATCAGTATAACTTATTTTTTTTTCCATATAACACCTTTCCTTTTCACCAATATCCTGCGCCAATTATTCTTATTGTTTTTTTCCTGTAAGTAAATCTGACTGTAAGAATACCATTATTAATTTTTCCGATACAATAATGTCTTTTTTCTTTTGTACTATGTTTTAGATCATTAGCAATTATACGATCTGGATCAAGAAAAGCAAGCTGTGCAACCATAAAGGGAACCCCATGCTTTTCCTGATTAATTCTGTCTTTATTTGGGTCCCATTCAAAAGAGGTTTTAACCATTCAATTACACTCAAATCAAACAGGAATTTCAAGAGACATAAAGTAAAAAAGCGACCTTATGTCTCTTGAAATTCTTTAAAATCATTCAACTGTGGCAAAGCCGCAAGATTAGGCAATCCAAAATGTTGTAGAAATTCTTTGGTTGTCCCATAAGTAAGAGGTCTGCCAGGGACATCTTTTTTCCCTGATATCCTTATTAATTTTTTTTCTAAAAGGAGTTTTAATTGAGGACTGCTAGCTGTTATCCCTCTGATAGCCTCTATTTCAGCCTTGATAACCGGTTGTTTATAGGCAATTATCGCTAACGTTTCAAGGGTTGACCTTGAAAATTTTTTGTCTTTTTTATCAATATTGGCTAACTTGCTGATCCATTGAGCATATTCTGGTTTTGTGTAAAACTGGTATCCTTGAGCAACATGTTTTATCTGTAAGGCTGTTTTTCTCTCTTGGTATTCTTTAATTAGCGCTTCTAAAACTTCTTTGATTTTATTTTTTTCTATAGAGCTTTCGATGATGTTATAGATTTCATCGATAGTAATAGGGGTTTCAGTGACAAATAAGAGAGCTTCTATAATATATTTGATTTTTTCAGTATCCAACTATTTCTCCTTGAGGAGAAAGCATATCTAATGTCCCCACTTTTTTCATTTCTTTAAACTGGATGTTGATAACCTCGAAATCCTCTATTAAGGGGATTTTGAAACATCGTTCAAATATATCCTTAGATCCGAAAAAATATCTCTCTGTATTGCCCTTACCCTTTTAAGCTTTATTAATTCTAATAGAGCTAAGAAGGTAATAATTAATTCTAATTTATGATAACTATCGAAGAGGTTTTTAAAAAGGAGACCATTTTGCTGCTGTAATCTATCTATTATTATGGAAATTTTATCTTGAATACTTACCTCTTCTCTATCAATCTCATGAAATTTTTCTTCTTTGGCCTTGTCAAATAGATTTTTAAAGGCAGATAATAAGTCAAAAAGGGTTAGTTCTAGAGAGGTTAAATCAACATCTTGTAAGGAAAAGTTATTATCTATCTTTTCTTGTCTTGTAAAAAGTTGATGATGAGTAAAAGCGAAGTTTTCTAAGGTTAGTGCAATTTCTTTATATTTTTGGTACTCTAAAAGTTGGTTTCTTAATTCAATTCGAGGGTCTTCTTCAAGAACTAAATCTTCTGATTCCTGAACAGGCAACATAGTCTTTGATTTAATATACATTAAAGAGGCGGCCATAACTAGGAATTCGCCAGCGATGTCAAGATTTAAGGTCTTCATAAATTCAATACAGGATAAATATTGTTCAGTTATTACAACTATTGGGATGTCATAAACATCCAGTTCATTTTTTTTTATGAGATGTAAGAGGAGATCAAGAGGTCCTTCAAAAATATCAAGTTTAATGTTATAACTAAGTTCTATCATAACACATCTGGTGAAGGAATATTTTGGGCATATTTACTACTTAAAAAGCTTTCTACTTGTGCAATTAAAAATTGATTATGGGGCATGTATTTTATTCTGTGATGATAAAAATTTTTTCAATCATAATACCATCACCTCTAATAATAGGTTCATCTTTATCCTCTGGCATCGGTAAATTCATCTTTTCTTCAGTTGGCTTCCATGCTCTTCCTGGATTCCAGTAACCTGTAACCAAGACATTTTTACCGATCAAGGCTTTAATAGTTGACTCTGTAACTCTTATAGTTGGCTGAATAGGAGTAGCGCCAACTATGTAGTTATGTCCATACCAGGATTGCTCACTTTGGACATCTTCGGGATAATATACCAAAATACCCTTTGCGGATATCATTGCTTCGTTTTTTGAATATGTCTTCTTACAGCCACTCACAGTAACTATGATATTTATAAAAAGAATAACTATACTACACCTTGCCCGAGACCACAGACGAACCACCATCCTTGTAACTATGATATTTATAAAAAGAATAACTATACTACTCCAACTTAGGTTTTTCTAAAATAATGTAGGTTAATTTTGTAACTAACTGTTAAGGCACAAAGTAGCAAAGGCACAGAGGCACAAAGGAAAAAACAAAAAAAATCTTAAAAAACTTTGTGTTTCAATACCTTTATGCCTTAACATGCTGGTTTTAACCAACACAATCACTT
>JAZDLJ010000365.1:0-3340 GCA_043802115.1 bacterium
TAAATTCGTGTCTAAATAATAGAAACTAAAACTACTTTCGCCTCTTAATGCAGGATGCCAAGTTGCGCTAAAAAAAATTTACAAAAAGTCTCCTAATAACTCTCTCCAGCAAAATTTTTGTCTTCTCTCCTAGTAAACATGGTATTTATTTTGGAAAGATGTCTAATATTCCAATTTAGTTTTTCCAAGTGATTTTATTATTTAAAACAAGTACGTTAAGGCACTGAGGCATAAAGTTCTTAAGTTTTTTTATTTTTTCTCTTTGTGTCTCTGTGTCTTTGCTACTTTGTGCCTAAACAGCTAGTTACAAAACTAACCTGCATTACCCTAAAAAAAGCTAACCTGGAGTAGTATCATTAATCAACCCCAACCCAATACAGGTTAGCAATTGAGGTGAAATTTTTTGATATGGGTGAAGCTCATAGTCCTCTAAACTTATTTTGAGATTAAGAAATGGGTTTCCTTTTTCTACTTCTACGCCAAGCTCTTTTTTAAGATAACTATCTATTTCAGGGATATTAGCTGCACCCTTTCCTGTAATAATAACCTTGGAAATTCCTTCTAATAGCGCCTCAGATTCCTTAAAGGTAAAGGAATCATCGATCCCTTTAACAAGTTCGGTTAATACACTTTCTCTTTGAGAATCATCCCATTTCCAATTAAAACTCCTGACAAAACAAAGTTCTTTTTCCTTAATTATTAAAACTGTTGTAACATTAATTCCTATATCTACTACACCTACAAAATTAGTGTCATTCTGATAAGAATAACTATTAAAGATGGCTCTTAACAAGGCAAAAGAGGGGATATCTATAATCCTGGGTATAATTCCAGCAGCTTTGAATATTTCTGTGTAGCTTTTTATTACAGATTTTTTAACAGCTATTAATATAACACTCATCTGGGTTGTCTTAAATTGATTTGGTATCTTTATATTAGATTCTTTTCCTAAAATTTGATAATCACAAATTGCCTCTTCTATTGGGAAATCAATATATTTTTCTGCTTGCCATTTTACCGCCTTTTCTAATTCATTTTCTGTGACAACAGGGATTAAGAGCTCCCTAATATAGATATTGGATTGAGGAATAGTTAAAATAATATTTTTTTTGCTATCTATCTTTTGTTCTATAATTAGGTCCCTTAATTTGTTGGTTATCTCTTCTCCTTTTTTTTTCTCATCTTGAGATGTGATCTCTTTAACCCCTATTTTAATAAGCTTTTTTGGAGTGCCTTTGTTTTTTATTTGGGCAATGGCTACATAGCTATCATTTATTTCTATCCCTGTTCTTAAGCTGCCAGGTCCTTCCCTAAAAAATGATATGCCTTTATCCAAAAAATTATTTAAAATATTTAGCTTAAAAAAATCAATCTGATGACTCATTTTTTACTCCTACTGCTCTAAGTTGTTCTATCTTTTTTTTTACTAAATTTGCATTTTTACTCGTTGGATCATATACCAAATACTCCTTTAACAAACTAATCGCCTTTTCCTGATCTCCCAACTCTTCATACACGACAACCATCTTCCAGTAGATATTAATATAATCAGGACGCTGCGTAAGAGCATTTTCGTATTCTTTGATGGCAGACAAATAATCTTTTTTTTGTAATAACTGATCACCTTTTATTAAATATGCATCTGCCTGTCGATATCTTAAAAGCATCTCGTTAGTTGCGTTAGTTAGGTCATTTTTATCTTCATCAGGTATATTTGTATCTTTTTGTTGATGACGATAACTTTTTATTATATTTTTAATCTTAACAAGATAATCATTCAAGACTCTTTTGGAAGTATAACCTGATAAAATTATATCATTTTTGTATGTATAACCCAAAAAGATGATCGTGGTTGTCAGGGTTAGACAAAGAAGATACTCTCTTTTGAATATCTGAGAATTAGTCCTTGAACTCTGGATTTTGCTTCTTTTTTGGGGACGATTTTTTTTAAAAAAAGAAGTTAGCCCCTTTTTTAGCTCATCCTTTTTTAATATCTGATGAATGATCCCGCTTTTTTTCGATTCGTAAGCAACTTCAAAACTTAAAAGATCCTGAATTAGGTCTTCTACCCTTTGATACCGATCAGCAAGGTTTTTGCACATAGCATTTAGGACAATGCCTTCCAGTTTCAAAGGGACGCGTGGTTGAAGATGGGTAATTAATTGAGGCACCTCAAACCTCTGTTTCATAAGTAGGTTCTTAACGTTTCCATCCTTGAATGGCAACTGTCCGGTCAACATCTCATACATAACTACTCCAAGGGAATAGATATCAGATCTTAAATCTACTTCTCCGCTATAGATCTGTTCTGGTGACATATATTCTGCTGTGCCAACTGCACCACCTGGCATAGTAATCCTTGTCATCCCTTGTATCTGGGCTAATCCAAAATCCATAATTTTGATTTGATCTTTTTGGATCAACATTATATTAGGTGATTTTATATCTCGATGAATTAATCCTTCTTTATGTATATACGCTAATCCTTCAGCTATCTTAGTAGCTATTGATACGGTTACATGATAAGGTATCGGTCCATTCTTTTTAATGAAGGAATAAAGCGTTTCTCCATCAATATATTCCATGGCTAGATAATGATATCCTTCATAAGAACCATAATCATATAGTTTTATAATATCCGGGTGATTCAGGAGGCTCATCCCTTTAGCTTCACGGTTAAATCTGATAACCACTTCCTGAGAGAGCATATCAGGGGGGATAACCTTTAAGGCCAACTCTTTATGAGTTCTTTTGTCAATGGCCTTATAGACCACCCCCATCCCGCCTTTTCCGATTTGTCTTAAGATTTTGTATGGACCTATGGTTTCGAGCATGGGTTTTTTACCAAGTACTTGGGTCTTCACTACAAATTGAACAATCAGCAAGTGTACGATTTACACTTATTATATTATCAGTAGTATTATAATACCAACCTGTTCCAGTAGCGCCATCATTCCTTACACCTGCTCCACCTGCTGCTGCCACAACGCCGTTATTAGCAGTTCCACTTAACATCTCAGGAGGGATTGCCCTGAGATAACCGTTTGCAACTAAGGGCGCCAATGTTGCAGGATAAAACCCAGTCTGGGAATTACAAAGTTCAAGGGCAGAACGCAGGTTTTCAAGACTTGACTTTGTTGATGCGATACGGGCATTGGCTGTCTGCCCTGCATATCTTGGTATAATAATCGCTGCCAATAAGATAATAATAGCAATAACCATAACTAATTCAATCAAGGTAAATCCTCTGCTTGCTAAATAAAAAAGCTTTTTCTTCATAATTTTTACTCCTCCTTCATTTTTTAAGTTCCCGGGGTGTTGCCCTGGGCTAGTAGATCAC
>JAZDLJ010000082.1:0-6139 GCA_043802115.1 bacterium
CTCAAAACAGTATAGTTTTTGAGGATAGAAAAATAAAAACAATTATTTCTGAATTACAAAAAAAACATTGCTTTTATGCACATATATTTTTACGAAATATAAAAAATCAACAAAATTACCATGTGCATTAATTTATAGTATACTACTCCAACTTAGGTTTTTCTTGGTAACTATTAGCCTAGGTAAGACCTGTTAGGTTAGTTAACGATCAGTAGGTTAAGGCACAAATGCACTGAGGCACATAGGCACAAAGTTTTTAAGGTTTTTTTGTTTTTCCTCTGTGCCTTTGTGCCTCAGTGCCTTTGCTACTTTTTACTTTATGCTACTATATTTAATTAATACAATTAGTTAGAAAAACCTAAGTTGGAGTAGTATAATAATAGCGATCAAGGGAGTCTAACTTAAATAATGCTTTATCTAAAAAATATTTCTAAACAATTCAGTGAAAACATCCTTTTTAAGGACGTCAGTTTCCAGATTAATCTCAATGATCGGATGGGCTTGATTGGGCGGAATGGGTCAGGTAAGAGTACCTTATTCTCTATGATCATGGGTGAGTTTTCCCCTGATTCTGGTCAGATTGAAAAGAATAAGAATACACTGATAGGCTGTTTAAAACAAGAGACCATAGAAAATGCCTCTCTTTCTTTAATAGAAGAGGTGGTAAACATCTGTCCTCATCTGACCAGGATCAAGGAGCGGATAAATTTTTTACATGAAGAAATAGCTGCTGAAAAAGACCAGGATAAAATTGAAAATTATGTCCAGAGGTTAGGCAATTATCAGGCTGAATTTGAATCACGTGGTGGTTATAATCTTGAATATCAGGCTAAACGTATATTGTTTGGGCTTGGATTTAAAGATGAAGATATGACTCGATCCTTGCATGAATTCAGTGGAGGGTGGAGGATGCGCCTTTCTCTGGCCAAATTGCTCCTTCAAGAGCCTGATCTTTTGCTGTTGGATGAGCCAACCAACCATCTTGACCTTGAATCAGTGATCTGGTTAGAAGATTTTTTAAAGGGATATCAGGGGGCTATAGTAATAATTTCACATGATCGAAGATTTTTAAATAATATTGTTACCAGTATCATTGAGATTGATCAAAAAAAAATATTTCGCTATTCCGGAAATTATGATAATTTCCTAAATCAAAAACAGGCCCGCCAGGAACTACTAGAGGCCTCTTATAAGAATCAACAAAAGAAGATTGGAGCTACAGAACAATTTATAGAGAGATTTCGTTACAAGGCTACTAAGGCCAAACAAGTACAAAGTAGAGTTAAATCCCTTGAAAAGATAGATAAAATTAAGTTGGAAGAAAAAGGAAGGAGCTTTTCTGTTACTATCCCCCCTGCGCCTCGTTCAGGCAAAGAGGTGCTTCAATTAAAGAATGTATCTAAAAGATATGGAGAAAAGGTAATCTATAAGGGATTAAATCTCAGTGTGAATCGAGGAGATCGGATAGCATTTGTAGGGCCAAATGGGACAGGAAAATCTACCTTGCTTAAGATCATGGCTGGGGTATTAGAAGTAGAAGACGGAGAGATGCTGTTAGGTTATAATGTCTTTCGTGCCTATTTTGCCCAACATCAGATGGAACTTTTAAATCCTAAAAATACTATTTTAGAAGAGATAGAATCTTGCCTTGACCCAAGTATTGGAATTTCTTCACGATCTTATCTTGGCGCCTTTTTGTTTAGAGGTGAGGATGTATTTAAAAAGGTAATTGTCTTAAGTGGAGGTGAAAAAAGCCGTTTAGTCCTTGCAAAGATGCTTTTAGGAAGACCGAATCTACTTTTTTTGGATGAACCTACCAATCATCTGGATATCTCTTCAAGGGATTGCCTGCAAGAGGCACTATCTCAGTATTCAGGCACAATTTGTATGATCTCTCATGATCGAATATTTATTAATCAACTGGTAAATAAAATTTTTTATGTTCATAGTGGCCAGATAGAGGTCTTTTTAGGAAATTACGACGACTATCTCTACCAGATTCAACAAAATAAAGATATAGCGGGGATTGATTCCTTTCAAAAAGAACCTATTAAAAAAGAGAAAAAAAATAAAGATCGTCAAGAACAAAAGCGTCTTGAAGCTGAAAAGAGAAATCAGAGATTTAAACGCTTAGCCCCATTACAAAAGGAATCACTTAAGGTTCAAGAAGAACTTAAGCAATTGGATGAGAGATTAAATTATCTAACCAAACTTTTTACTGACCCTGCACACTATCAACACCCTGATTTCCCAGAAAAATTGAAAGAATATAAACTGCTTAAGGCAAAAAATGAAGAGCTTACTAATTGTTGGGCTGAGCTTGAGGAAAAGATTGAAATGTTGTAAGTTTGATTAAATTGCCTTTTCTCCCCTTTCTCCCATCCTAATTCTGACAACATCTTTGATGTCAGAGATAAATATCTTCCCATCACCGGGTTCCCTTGTCCTGGTTTCCTGAATAATCACCTCAATAATTGGTTCCATCTCAGAAAAACCAAAGTTGGAGTAGTCTAAAAATGTAACTCTGCAAAACTTACTAAAATGTAGTAATGTGATGCCAATGTAACAAAAATGTAATTTTTGTATTGTTACATAAATAAAATATACTGCTCCAAGTTAGGTTTTTCCAGGTGATTATGTTAGTTAAAACTAGTATGTTAAGGCATAGAGGCACAAAGGCACTGAGGCACAAAGTTTTTTTTATTTTTTCCTCTGTGCCTCTGTGCCTTTGCTACTTTATGCCTAAACAGTTAGTTACAAAATTACCCTGCATTATTTTAGAAAAACCTAAGTTGGAGTACTATAACAATAAACAGATTAAAAAAAGAGGATAAGTCTTCTTTTAATTATTTTGTTAAATTTTATTATATTACAATTAGATGTATTCAAATTTAAGACAGAATTCAGGTGAAAATTTTTTTATTTTAATGAATTGTTAATTTTTGGCATGGTAGTTGCATAAACTAATTAATAGGATTACTTGAGAATTATTTCTTTTTAATTCACTATCAATTAATCACCTAATGCCTGGCCAGGTAAACAATGTGATTAAGCTCTTATCAAAATTAAATTAGGAGGTGTCAGGAGAATGAAAAAAGTAGAAGCTATAATTAAACACCATAAACTCAACGAGGTAAAGGATGCACTTGCCGATATTGGGGTTAAGGGGATGACTATCTCAGAGGTCAAAGGGTTTGGTCGACAAAAGGGACATACTGAGATGTATAGAGGAAGTGAATACAAGATCGAATTTCTTCCTAAGATTAAAATTGAGATTGTCGCTCAGGATGATAAGGTACAGGAGATTGTTTCTTTGATAGCAAGGACGGCAAGGAGTAATTCAATAGGTGATGGAAAGATATTTGTTATTCCCGTTGAAGAGGTTACAAGAATAAGAACAGGAGAAAAAGGCGAAAATGCCTTATAAAAGGAGGTTAAAAAGAGTATGAAAAAGAATTGGTTCCTAATTTTTTTATTAATGGTTACATTTTTATATACTACCCCTCAGATAATATCGGCTAATGATACTATAGGGGGAGTTGGTGAGACCATGTCTAACATGAAGACAGAAATAGAGCCATCAGCTATTCAAAAATTGACAGAATCAGTAGAACATAACATGATCTCAATTAACTTTGTTTGGCTGCTTATTACAGGGTTCTTGGTTATGTTTATGCAAGCAGGATTTGCTTTGGTTGAGACAGGCTTTTGCAGGGCCAAAAATGCGGCTGAAACGATGACGATGAATTTTATGGTTTATGCTATAGGGATGATAGGGTACTGGATCTGTGGATATGCCTTTCAGATGGGAGGGGTAGGCGGATATGCTACCCTTGGTGGGGGAGCAGCTCTTTCAAAACAGATTTCAATTACCCTCTTTGGGAAAAGCTTTGGTCTTCTTGGGGCTAGAGGATTTTTTTTATCAGGGGTTCGTTATGACGCAGCAATATTTGCGATGTTTCTTTTTCAGATGGTCTTTATGGACACTGCAGCAACCATTCCTACTGGTTCTATGGCGGAAAGGTGGAAATTTTCTAATTTTTGTATCTTTGGGTTATTTATGTCTATGCTTATTTATCCTATCTATGCTAATTGGGTATGGGGCGGAGGATGGCTTTCACAATTAGGAACCAACCTGGGGCTTGGTAACGGTTTTGTAGATTTTGCTGGTTCTTCTGTGGTTCATATGGTAGGAGGGACAGCAGCGCTTGCTGGGGCAATTATACTTGGACCTAGGATTGGTAAATATAACAAAGATGGGACAGCTAATGCTATCCCTGGACACCATATTCCCATGGCTATTGTTGGAACTTTTATCCTCGCCTTTGGTTGGTTTGGATTCAATGCCGGGAGTACTTTAGCTGGGACTGACTTAAGCATAGCTTTAATCGCTGTTAATACAATGCTCGCCTCTGCGGCTGGCACACTCAGTGCAATGCTATATATGTGGTATACCACAAAGAAGCCAGATCCAAGTATGATTGCAAATGGTATGCTGGCTGGTTTAGTCGCAATTACAGCCCCTTGTGCCTTTGTAAGTTGTATCTCAGCAGTTATTATTGGGGCGATAGCTGGTATTCTTGTTATTTGGAGCGTTTATTTTGTTGAACGTGTACTTAAGGTTGATGATCCAGTAGGGGCAGTTTCTGTTCATGGGGTAAATGGACTTTGGGGATGTCTGGCCTTAGGGCTTTTTGCAAATGGACAATATGGGGCAGGATTAAATGGTGTAGAAGGGGCAGTAAGAGGTCTCTTCTATGGGAATCCTAGCCAATTTTTTGTTCAATTAATTGGCTGTATTGTTTGTTTTTCCTTTGTCTTTAGCAGTTTTTATGTCTTTTTTAAGGTAAGTGAGAAGGTCATGGGGATTAGAGTAAGTAGGGAAGTAGAGATTGATGGCCTGGATTTACCAGAAGTAGGGATATTAGCTTATCCTGATTTTCGTCTTACTGATCTTGATTTGTCAGAAGTGAGAGGAGGGGAATAAGCTTTTTGCTTTTTTTGCTATCTCAAATTGAAGAAAAGTCTAATTCCGTCTAAAGCAACACAAAACCAGTTTGTTTAGGCATAAAGACAAAGGCACAGAGGCACAAAGTTTTTTTAAGTTTTTTTCTTTGTGCCTCTGTGCCGTTGCTATTTTGTGCCTAAACAGTTAGTTATAAAATTAACCTGCATTATTTTAGAAAAACCTAAGTTGGAGTAGTAAGTGAGCAACCATAAAAACTTATAATTGAAAAACATCAAAAGAAAGTAGAAACTAGCAATTTGATTTTTTTTATAGAAAGATAAAATAGATCTTATAAAAAAGAAATATAGTAATGGTTACAACATAAAATGTCTGTGAAATCGAAAACAAAGGAGGTGAAAGAAAATGAGAAAATTTTTCTTAGTTGTTTTAGCGGTTATATTATCATCTATGCTGATTACGTCTGCCAGCGCCCAAGAGATGAAGAGTTCAAAAGAGATAAGTGATATCACTGGAAGGGTTGGGATAGGATATAATTTGGGGTGGGTGAAGGAGCATAGAGAGGAGGATGAGATTGGAAGAAGAAGGGATATTGATTTGAACCATAGCCTTAATGTAACTTACGGTATAGACAAACGTTTTGCCTTAAGACTCGAAGGCGGATATGGACATGGCGATGGAAAACGTGATAGTGAAGATGAAGAGTTATATTCTCTCTATGGAGATGTAGTCCTCAGAGAAGGGATAGATAGAGTAGTGCCATATGCTTTTTTAGGGGCAGGTTTCCAGAACTATAATACTGGAGATCTCTTTAAGGGAGATAAATCATTTTCTGGACGTGCTGGGGTTGGTCTCGAATATTTTGTAAGCCAAGATGTAGTTATTAATGGGGAAGGTTTATATTTTGAAGGTGGCAACGATACGCTAGACGGATGGCAGGTCCGAGGCGGTATAAAATTCTATTTACCTTCCTATTATTAGAGATACAGCCTATTGATTACTCTCATCACCCTTTCTTTCTCCTTTAAGGAGAGAGTAGGGTGGTGTGATTATTATTAGACATCTTTCCAAAATAATCTTGCAGGGTGTAAGAAGACAAAATTTTTGCTTCGTTCGTTGAAGTAGTCTTTTTGAATTTTCTAAGCTTGCTTCCCTAAATTGTCTAACTCGCTT
>JAZDLJ010000380.1:0-2071 GCA_043802115.1 bacterium
TTTAGAATAAATTGTCTAACTTGAAAAGAATGAACAGTTATACTACTCCAACTTAGGTTTTTCTAAAATAATGCAGGTTAATTTTGTAACTAACTGTTAAGGCACAAAGTAGCAAAGGCACAAAGGAAAAAACAAAAAAATCTTAAAAAACTTTATGTTTCAATGCCTTTATGCCTTAACATGCTGGTTTTAACCAACACAATCACTTGGAAAAACCTAAGTTGGAGTAGTATACAACTAACATAAAGTAAAAAAACTACTTTATGTTAGTTGTAAAAGGGATTAATTATGTGGACAAAAGAAAGCTTACAAGAACTAATTAAAGAAAAGATGACGGATTACCTCTTTATTGTTGTCTCAAACAGACAGCCTTTTGTTCATGTGCTTAAAAAAGGTAAAATTGAGTGTCAAAGAGGTGCAGGAGGGGTTGTTACGGCCTTAAATCCTGTTATGCAGGCTTGTAATGGCTTATGGGTAGCCTATGGTAATGGAGATGCTGATCGTCGGGTTACTGATGACAGTGGTAAAATTGCAGTCCCTCCTTCTAATCCTAATTACACCCTTAAACGCGTTTGGCTTTCAAAGGAAGAGGTTAACGGGTATTACTATGGCTATTCAAATGAGGCATTATGGCCTTTATGTCATCTGGCCTTTCAGAGACCGACCTTTAAAAAAGAGGATTGGTATTACTATGAAGAGGTTAATAAAAAATTTGCTAAGGCTGTGCTTGATGAGATTGGCGATAAAAAAGCCTTTATCTGGATACAGGATTATCACCTTACCCTTTTACCAAAATATCTAAAAGAAGCTGCTAGTTCTCAATTAGTTATTGCCCATTTTTGGCATATACCCTGGCCAAATTACGAGGTGTTTAGGGTATGTCCCCAAAAGCAAGAGGTGTTGGAAGGGTTATTAGCCAGTGATCTCTTAGGTTTTCATATCCGCTATCACTGTGATAATTTCCTTGATGCAGTTGATCGTGAGATCGAGAGTAAGATAGATCGGGAACGGTTTTCCGTAGTTCGTTCCGATCACGAGACTTTGATCCGTCCTTATCCAATAAGTGTTGACTTTGAGGGTATCAATAAGGCGGCGATGTCTCCTGAAGTAAGGACGATCATGGAGAATCTTAGGCATGAATACTCTTTATCAGATATGAAGATATTAGTAGGATTAGACAGAATTGATTATACTAAAGGCATCCCTGAGCGTCTTTTAGCTATGGATCGTTTATTGGAAAAACACCCTGAATTGAATGAGAAGATCGTTTTTTTCCAAATGGGAGAGATAAGTCGCCTCCATCTTCAAAAATACAAGGCCCTTAATGATGAAATAAATGCCTTAGTTGAGACCATTAATTGGAAACATTCGAATCATGGTTGGAGGCCAATTATTTTAGTCCGAAGCCATTTTTCCTTCCTTGAGGCAGTAGCCTTTTATCTACTTGGTGATGTATGTATTGTGAGTTCTTTACATGACGGGATGAATCTTGTGGCTAAAGAGTTTATATCTAGTAGATATGATGAATTAGGCATGCTTGTCCTAAGTCAATTTACTGGATCCGCTAGAGAATTAACTGATGCAGTCCTGGTAAATCCTTATGATCGCGAGTCCTTTAGTGATGGTTTGTTTCAGGCCTTAACCCTTTCTGAAGAAGAATGCAAAAGAAGGATGAGTAGAATGCGGCAGGTTATACAGGAGAATAATATTTTTCGTTGGGCAGGAAAGATATTATCTGAGCTTTTGAGGTTCGAGTTTAAGGAGTAGGAGTAGATTAATTATGCATTTTTTTGGGATGGTTCATCTAATTGTGATTCTGATAGGAGCTTGCCTTTGTCTTTAGACCTACTTTGCAATATTAGACATCTTTCCAAAATAAATATCATATTTACTAGGAGAGAAGATAAAAAATTTGCTGGAGAGAGTTGTTAGGAGACTTTTTGTAAATTTTTTTAGCGCAGCTTCCCGTTAAAAATTACCATTGTTTGAGCGTAGCGAGTTTTGGTAATTTAGGGAAGTAAGCTTAGAAAATTCAAAAAGGCTCCGCTAACGAACGAAGCAAAGATTTTTG
>JAZDLJ010000400.1:0-3463 GCA_043802115.1 bacterium
CCCCATCAGTCCATATTTCCCCATCTTCGCCTTTAAATAATTCCTCGATATCCCAAGGTCCCTTGCTGTTAGACTAATGTTTTGTTTATTCCTATTTAGAACCTGTTGGATATACGTTTTCTCGTAACTCTCAAGAAACTCCTCAAGGGTTTTATTGTCAATATCTTTTGTCTCTTTACAAGACTGCTCTAAATCTTTTATATCGATGAAGGCACCTTCCGCAATAATAGTACTTTGCATAATCTTGTGTTCTAATTCCCTGATATTCCCAGGCCAGGAATAATTAATTAGAAACTGTTCCGCCTCTGGTGTAAGTCCATTAAAACTCTTACTATATTGAAGACTAAATTTGTTCAAAAAATAATTCGCTAAAAGGATAATATCTTCCTTCCTTTCTCTAAGAGAAGGCAAAGTTAGGGTAATCACTTTTAATCTGAAGAAAAGGTCCTCACGAAATGTATTTTTTTTTACCATATCATCCAGATCACGATTAGTAGCCACTAAAATTCTGATATCAACCTTTATCCATTCCTTTCCCCCGATTCTTTGTATATGCCTTTCCTGAATTGTTCTCAACAACTTAGACTGGAGCTGTAAAGGTAGCTCTGAGATTTCATCAAGAAAGATCGTCCCATTGTTAGCCAACTCAAATTTACCAACCTTGGTTTCATAGGCATCAGTAAAGGCACCTTTCTCATGCCCAAATAATTCACTAGCTAAGAGTTCATTCGGGATGGCAGTACAATCAAAAATTATAAAAGGTTTGTCCTTTCTTGGACTTAATTTGTGGATCATCCTTGCCATTACCTCTTTCCCTGTCCCGCTTTCTCCGTAGATCACCACAGTTGCATCTGTAAGGGCGACCTTTTTGGCCTTTTGTAAGATATCATTAAATGCCTCACTTTGCCCTAAGACTTTTTTTTCTTCAGCAATGATCTCTTTTAGATGTTTGTTCTCTTCCTCCAGTTTTAACCTTAACCTTTTCTCAGCATCCTGTTTTTCAGATAAAAGCTGAGCATGTTCAATCGCTAAAGATGCCTCATTAGTTAAGGCTTCAAGAAAGGCTAAATCCGCCTTGGCAAATTGTTTATTAGATATCTGACTATCCGCGTAGATTACCCCAATCCTTCTACCTCTAGTCTGTAAAGGGGTACACATAACAGTTCTGGCGTCATGCTCTCCGAGATTCGTTGGTTCTTTTTGAAGGATATCCTCCACAAAGCAAATCGATGTCCCTATATTAAAGACCCTTTCCGGGATATCCCCAGGGATATCATTTTTTAGATCAAGGTGGAGGTCTTTCTTGTTCTTGTCCTTAGCGATCTTTACAGTCAATTTATTGGTTTCATCAGTTAGGAATAGGATACCTCTCTCAGCATTAGTTATTTCTATTACCTGATCAATTATTTGAGAAAGAAGTGTATCAAGATCAAAAGTAGAACTAAGGGCAGTAATTGTATTTAAAAGGGCAGAGATATTTACATAATCTTTTGACGGGTTACCTGAAAATATCCCGTATAATCTATCTACCTTATAAGAAGTACTTTTTATCTCCTTATCCCAGGCTTGATATCCCTGCCTTTGTTCCTTAGCATAAGCCAGGGACTGATCAGCCTTCTTTATTAGATCAAGAGAGTCCTGGGCATCATTAGGATAGGTTGCTGAGCCTATACTTAAGGAAAGATCAAGAGAGCCATCTAACAGCCTATTATTTTTTAAACTTGTTAATATCTTTTTAGCGCTTATCTTTGCCCCTGAGACATCTGTAAGAGGTAGGATAATAGCAAACTCATCCCCACCATATCTTGCCGCAATATCCTTTGCCCTCACGATGTCCTTTATAAGATATCCTAATTCACTTAATATTCTATCTCCAGCCTCGTAGCCAAGGGCATCATTAAATTGTTTAAAATGATTTATGTCTAACATTAACAATGATACTGGTGTATCATTTTCATTCATCTCTCTGAGTTCTGAGATTAGAAGATATTCAAAACAATCTCTCCTCACCAAGCCTGTGAGATTATCTATGGTTGTTCTAAGGTATAGATCTGATAAAGGGAGTACGCCTCCAAATAATTTTGAGGCAAAATCATTAAATAATTCGAGGTCTTTTTTGTTAAAGGATTCCTTTGAAAGGGGATCCTTTTCACCATAGATAATCCCAAAAGGAAAGCAGAAACAGCTAGGATAGCGTCTTCTCTCAGAGATGGTCTTATTACAGGAAATATAATCTGGCCTTAACGGTAAGCAAATATTTCTATCTTCTGTAATAAAGAAGTCCTGAAAATCCTGGAGTTTTAAGGGATTCTTTTCTAAGATTCTATTTACTAAGCTCGCTGGGGAGGGGTCTCCTTTAATAATCTCTCCATAGGTTAAATTATGGATATATTCTATCTTGGGCTGTCCTTTTTTATCATATAAAATAATAAATCCCTTGTCCGCCTTGCTCATTTGAAAGAGGCAGGTAAACATCTTTTCGTTAAGAAAATCGATGTCTGGTTTAGGATAGACAATGTTATCTGTATAATAGACTGCACATTTAAGTTTGCTATAAACATCGGATAGGGTATTTTTATCACGGTTAGGTTTCAGCATAATTCTTTCCTCTAAATATTAGAGCATCTCTTCCATTTTTATTTCTATTGTCTCTGGGCTGAAGTCTTGTTCATTCGGCCAGACAACGGTTCCAAATTCGATTCTAGCTCTTTTAAAGTAGTTATAATCCTTCAATTCCGTAAATATCCCTTTATCAAGATATGGCGTAACATTGAATATCCCAGCCTTACCGCTTGACAAAGTTACCTTTATCCTATAGTCAGACAAAATTTCAAAATCAATTACATCAGGGATCATTTTTACCTCATATTTAAGTGGTTCGATCTTGAAAGGTGCATTCCCCTCAACCGCAAGTATGGAGTACTATAGCTAATTAATTATTTTTTAACAATAGGATTTTAAAAAAATCCTATTCTTAATAAGTGATGTTGTAGGATTAAAGTTTTTTTGAATTCTTTTTTATAAACAAAACATGGTCATGAAACGACCAATAAAATCTATTGAAAAACAATTATATATTTCAAGGTGGTTTTACAGTGACCACCAAAAACTATCTAGTTGGTCATAGAATAATCAATTTTTGTTATTTTGTTTCCTAACAGCTTTTAAATTTAGGGAAAAATTTAACAGGCATAAAATAAAAATAATAAAATCAAGTAAATATAACTTTTGGCATGAATATTGAATGTAACTATAAGTAGGATAAGAAACTAGCCGAAAGGAGGGTTAGTAGAGGAAAGCAATTACTTAGACCTTTTTTAGAGAAAAGGTTAGACAAGGAGGTGATGCTTGAAATGGACATGATGTTTTAATTGGTAACCTCTTCAAAAAGTAAGGTAATAATGTTCAGGGCAATTTTTTTTTAGTCTTTAGCCCTGAAAGGGCGTTATATATCAGCCCTGGG
>JAZDLJ010000418.1:0-12126 GCA_043802115.1 bacterium
GCCCATAGTTTAAGATCGAGGTTTGACTTTCAGTCGTAAACTTTAGGTATTTTTAAATACTGGTCTTTTAGTAGGCTTTAGCCTAAAACAATCGACTTTAGTCGTTCAGAAACCCACCTGCTTTAGCAGGTAGGTTGTTTATTTTTGTCTTTAGCCCTGATTTCGCACACCTTCATTGTCTATGTTTAACAACTAAGCATATTGGGAATATTTAAAAAACAGTGCTATTGCTATACCCTTATTCTAAATTAACAACTCAACTGTTTTTTAAATGAACAAACAAAAAAAAATAATCTTAGGTTTTGTTATCATTATGACATTCAGTTCGGCTAATAAAACAATTGCCGCTGAATTAAATTCAACAGTGGATTTAACGTATAAAGATACAAAAAAAGATACCCAAGGTATAACTTCAAGCACTAATCAAATAACCCAGGATTACAACATAAGATACGATCAAGTTCTTAATGAGGAGGTCTCTCTACTTGGAAATTTTAGACTTAATATAGATGACCAGGATAACACTAATTCGGCGAATACACATAAATTGGAGCCATCTTTTGAACTGAATCTTAAATCGGACAAAAAAGATCTCAAGGTTGGTTATAAAGATACCATGAGTAAAACAGAAAGCTATGAGGCTGTTCCTGCAAATGAACAAGAAGCAAAAGAATACTATGGAGATATCAATTTGAAATTTAAAATTTTTCCTGAACTAAGATTTAGGTACAACTATAATGATGAGACCCAGGATTCAGTTACAACAAGAGAGACAAAAAAAAAAGAGTTTGTTTCTCAATATACCCTTATTAATACCTTTAAATTTAAATTTGATTATAAAGATACCCTCATAGACGATAAAACCGAAGTAAACTCAGATTCAGAACAAGATAAAATGTGTTTTCAAACCTCTTTTAAACATGATCTATTTCAAAGAAAGATGAAAATTGATGGAGATTATAAATTTGAAAAAGAAAATGACAAGACCTATGTAAATGAGGATATTATTTCAAATAAAAATGAAAAGATTACGCAAACCGCTCGAAGTAAGATAGGGTATAAATTAACAAACTTTACTGATCTGTCAACAACTTACGAATATAAGCTTATAAAAGATAAGATTGCAGCAACTAACACAAGTTTAAATTTAATTAAGGGCTGTATTGATCGGTATTTTTTAAAATGGTTAAAACTCTCTGATAGTTTCGAATATAAAAAAGATGAGCTTACCAGTTCTACAAATAATGCTAATGATTACTTAAAAATGACTTATATTTATCTAGGTCAAATTAAAGGAAGACCTCAAGATTGGCTTGATCTCAACGCACATTATGAAAAAGAAAATACAGATGAAGATTATCAAGATGATATTAATAATAAAAAAACTGAAAAAGATTCTCTGGAAGCAAGCTGGAGAACAAGTTTTGTAAAATTTTTGAATAGCTCGACAGAGCTTGATATAAAACGGGTTGTAGAAAAAGAAAATAACCTCAAAAAAAGGAAAGATGAAGATCTTCTTTGTAGACTAAAGATTGAACCAGTTAAAAATCTAAGTTTTCAGTCTTCATATGAAAATAATAAAGCCAATAATTACCTGACTCAACCTGAAAAAGAGGTAAACACAAATATGAGCCTGGTAACTGATCTTAACTTGGACGTAACAACAAAGTTAAAGTTAAAATTAAATAACAAGATTGAAAAGATTATTACTAAAAATACTGAGGGAGATGTTACTACATCTTTAACAGACAAAATAATCGAAAGCAATGTTGGGGCAACATTAGATCTGACCTCCAGGATAAGGCTGGATCTTAAATACACCCATAAAATAACTGATTGTGAGAGTGATGATACATCGAAATTTCAGGATTTATCCTATAGTATTAATATGGATTGGACTATTTTATCTAATCTCAAATCAACGTCTAGTTTTAGATATAACGATAAAGGAGGTGGAGCTTACGATGATGAGAATATTGATACTAGTTTAAGATATAAATTCTTAAAAGATTGGGAGGCTTCTGTTAAATATTCATTTTCAAAGGTCTTTTCTTCTCCAATGCAGAAAGAAAATTCTATTAGCCTTCAATTAAGGGCAACTTTTTAAAAAATTAACAAAAAGGAGGTATGTTTTATGAGTAAAAATGTTACAAATATCATTTTATTAACTCTACTAGCGTTCTCATTAAATAGTTGTAGTGGTGTAACGACCAGGTTATACACAAGTCCAGGAGTTATGATGAGAAGCTCTGTCTGCATCTTGCAACCAGAAAGTCTATGCAAAGATAAAGATGCAGGAATTAAGGTAAGAGAACAGCTAGCCACAGAGCTACTGTTATATAATCTCTTCCCAAGTGTTGTTGATTTGGGATTAACTGATGATGCAATTAGAAAACTTAAGATAAGAGGGACAACTGACCTTGGGAAAGAGACATTAAAGGCCCTTGGTGAAGAATTAAATGTAGACTCTATTATCTTTGGTTCGGTTGTTGAATTTGGAAGGGACAGCAAAGAAAGAGAAGGAAGGGTTGAAGTTAGCGTGAACTTGACTATGGTTGACGCCGATTCAGGTGAGACAATTTGGAAAGGGCATAGTTCTAAGGTTGCTAAAGTGACACTCTCTGAGATATTTGGTCTTACAGCAGGACCAACCCCACTTGAAATTTCAAGGGAGGTTGTTAAAGATTTCGTAACCAGCTTAAGATCTGGTTTTAATACCGCTGACGAAGAAGAGATTGTAGTATATAGACCCCAAAGGTCTCCCCAAAAAACAGAAGGGAAACAACCCCAAGGTGACCAAAATGGGACAACTGAAGGTACAGAGGGAGCTGAAGAAGGGGTTGAAGAAGTTGAAGGTACAGAAGGTGCTCAGGGTAATGACGGTTCTGAGACAGAATATATTCCCACAATGGTTCCACGGAGGATTAGAAGAAGATGATAATTCTTTTGTTTAAATTTCATAAACATATTTTTTTATATATAACTCTATTTTTGTTATTAGGAACTAACATAAGTATGGGGCAGCAACTAAAAAAAAAGAACATCCAAATTGATCCAGCGCTAATAGTAGAGACATCTCAAAAGAAAAACAAAAAGAGAGCAGAATGTAAGAAGGGAATTTCAACAAAAGATAATCCTCTTGCAGTTTTTTATGAACTAAGCTTATCAATAGACAATGGCTGGGGAAGTTGCGAACGATGTTTTAAAGAACCTATTTCTATTGCTATTGACAGCAATGAGAATATCTACGTGTTAGATAGTGGTAGTAGTAATAATAGGATACAAAAATTTAATAAATATGGTGATTTTGTTAAACTATGGGGTGAAAAAGGGACAACTATAGGAAAATTTGATAATCCTCAGGGATTAGCTATAGATGTTAATAATGATAATGTCTTATATGTAGTTGATACAGATAATGATCGTGTTCAGGTATTTGATACAGATGGAAATTGTAAAAAAAAATCAAGAGACGAGTATATAGTTTGGGGGAGTAGGGGTTCATCAGCCAGTTCCTTTCAGAAACCTACAAAGATATGCATTGATAAAAATAATAGTATATACCTTTTAGATGTAGGGAACCACAGAATACAAAAATTTAATAGTGATGGAGATTTTTTAACTGAATGGGGGATGTATGGCTCATCTGAAGGAGAATTTAGCGAGCTTGTCTCTATAGCTTATAACAGTATAAAATTTGGAGATACTATTTATATACTTGATAAAATTAAAATAGACAAAGAAGAATTTCGTCTGCAAGCATTTGATAAAAATGGAAAATTTTTAAAAAGAATTTATTTCCAATTATCTAAAGAATTAGAAAAAAAATTTGTTAATCCAATAGATTTTACCTTTGATAATGAAGGCAATATCTTTGTACTAGATCAAAAAAGTAGCAAGATATTTAAATTTAGAGGTGATGATGAGATTGAAAATGAAAAACATATAATTAGATATATAACCTCCTGGGGAGAAAAAGGGCAGGATAAAAATCAGTTACAAGAACCAGCAGCAATTATAGCATATGAAGATGATATCTTTGTGGTTGATAAGGGTAATCATAGAATACAAAAATTTTCTGAAGTCTATTAACTAAGTAGAGGTCTCTCTTGTGGTTCTATTCAAAAAATTAACTAAAGCAGAGTTAGAAAGTAGCAATGATGAGGTATTAGCTAAAGCTGCTCAAAGAAAAAATAAAGAGGCCTTTGCTGTCTTAGTAAAAAAATTTGAAAAGCCTATCTTTAATTTTATTATCAGACTTTATGGTAACTATGATGTAGCCGCAGAACTCACCCAGGAAACCTTTCTTAGAAGCTTTCAGGCCATAAAAAGTTATGATGTAAGTCATAAATTTTCCACGTGGCTTTTTTCTATTGCTAAAAATCTTTGTATAGACGAATTACGAAAAAAAAATAAGGTTATTATTTTATCTGCAGATAATGATACAATATCAACTGAACTAATCGATAATACCCTTTCAGATATTGAATTCCTATTAAAAAAAGAAAAAAAGATATCCTTACAAAAATTAATCTTACAGTTAAAGATTAAATTGAGAACAGTCCTTATTTTACGCTATTTCCATGACATGTCAAACCAAGAAATATCTGAAACATTAGGGATAAATATTAATGTAGTAAAGCTCAGACTATTTAGAGCAAAAAAAGTACTTCTCAAAATGATAGAAAAAAATAATATTACTACCCTAGGTGATAGTGATAAAAATGATATTATTTATGACGATATTTAGGATAAGGGGAAATTAAAGAGATGAGATGTAATGAAATAGAACCTTTAATGATTAATTATCTTAATGATGAACTGCTTGGCTCTCAAAGAAAGCTATTGGATGAACATCTAGACAAATGCGAAACTTGTAGGAACAATCTAATTAAATTACAAAATCTTGAACTAAATCTTGAAGATCCACATCAAATAAATCCACCTGAGGATCTCATAGATAAGGTTCTTTCGACTATACCTTCAGAGGAACCCAATATACCTTATCTGTCTAAGATTCTTTTTTCAATAATTTCAGCGGGGATTATCTTAATTATAATATTTGCCTTAATCTATTCTATAAAAATTAATTCAAAAAAGGAGGGATTTCGGCAAATCTTATTTTCTTATTCAGATCCAAATGCTAATTCAGTTGAAATTACAGGTGATTTCAATAAATGGGGAAGAGATACATTAATAAAATCTGAGAGAACTAACTGGACAATTACCCTTAAATTAAACCCTGGTCAGTACTATTATAACTTTATAGTAAACAAAACTTCCTGGGTTACTGATCCTAAGGCAGAAATAAACGTTAATGATGGCTATGGAAATAAAAATTCTATTATTTATGTTCATGGTACACTTACAAAGGGTATAAAGTAGCTTTCTACTTTATACCCTTTGTAAGTCATTCTTCCTACACATTCTATGTTAAACAATATTTTTAGAGGATATCATGAAAAAAAAATCTAAATTAATAAAAAGGATAATAAGCATCTCCATTTTATTTATGGTTATTTTAATAGCAAATAAATCCCAATCTGATAATAGAGAAGAACATAATTTTAGTAAGTTAAATATTGGTGACATTCTCAAAGAATTTGAACAAGATCCAAGAGATTCTCAAGTCATTATTAAAAAATATAAAACTATCTTGAAATTAGGTATTAACAGGACTGAGCTAAATGAAATACTTTATCATCTGTTCTCAGTACAATCATCTCCAACAATCATTGTAAAAATATTAGATATTATTGTGAAAGTAAAAATAGCGAATCTACCAGTTGAACCCATATTTAATAAAATTAGAGAAGGTTTAGCAAAGGGTATGTCTAGCTCTTTGATTGCTAATGCAATTAGTTGGAAGGCCAAAACACTTAATGATGCAAAAGATGTATTGGAAGAGGCTATCTTTAAAGGCTATTCTCCTTTTGAACAAGAACAAACTATCATAATGATCAATGACTTTCTATCCCTTGATATATCTAAAAGACATATCCTTGAAATAATGACTACTTACAAAACACAAAGGAATCTTTATGAATTGAAAAATCTATTAATTATAGAAGTGGGATAAGTAGACATTCACCTATTCACCAAAATTTACTATTGGAAAAGGTGGGGCTGGTTTTGCAAATAAAAAGCCTTGTCCATAGATAACACCTAAATGGAGCAAGACATCCATCTCCTCTTTAGTCTCAATCCCTTCTGCGATTACTTTAGATCCCATATTAGAAGATATCTGATTAATAGCCTTTACTAACTCTTGTTTTAATTTATTTCTCTCGATCTGATGAATCATGGAGATATCAATTTTAATATAGTTAGGTTCTAATTCCAAAAGCGATTCAAAATTTGAATAGCCTATCCCTGTATCGTCTATAGCAATAGCAAATCCAATTTCTTTAAAATAATTAGAGGTTTTCTTAAATATATTAAAATTTTCTATAGCCTCTTTTTCCGAGATTTCTAATACAACATTGTGGGGATCAATGTTAATTTCCTTCAGAAAACTTTTGAGATATGCGCCCTTAAATTCAGGGTCATGAATACTAGCAGGTAAAATATTAATAAATAATTTTTTATATTGACCTAGCCCTTTCGCATTAATTAAGGCACGTTTTCGACAGATATTATCTAACTCAAACGATAGACCTGTTTCTTCAGCCATAGTAAAAAGGACATAAGGGCTTTCATATTCAGTATCTTGTGGTCCACGAGACAATGCTTCATAACCAATTATCTCGTGAGAGACTATATTAACGATAGGTTGAAAAAGTGTACCGATCTCCTCTTTAATAATTAATTCTTGTAACTTCTCCTTATTTTTCATAATAATTTTAAATTCCTGATATTGGGCCATAACCTTGGCCTCTTCAATTAACTTATGGATCAGTCTCTCTTCTCTAACTAGAGAATTATAAATAGTAAAGGCATAACCTATTTTAATTTTGGGACTCTTTTTAAGTAAAGGGAATATGGTCATAAACATTGTCTGATTTAGATACTTTGTTAATCTATCAGCAAGATTTTCCAGGTCTCCACTCTGAAATTTTTTTTCCCCTCTTTTTTTTGAAAGAAATACATAAAATTGATCGCTTTCTTGATGGTCAATTACAACAAAATCATCGTTTCTAATCTGATGCCCTCTCATATCTATAAGTGTTTTTTTCAATGTATCTAGGATATCCTCGTAAATCTTCTTACCGTAACTCTGTTCAATTTTACTAATCTTTGAAGCATCTATTAAAATTATTCCAAGACTACCATCTTCTAGTAACCGTTTCTTAATAATTTCAAAATTTTCTTGATAAGTAAATATATAATTTTTATAGTTATCCTTTGAAGTATGTTTTATCTTCCTTATCCTATTTTTTTTTGTCATCAGTCCTCCTTTACCTACAACTGACATAAAATAGCCTTTTTATTTTATGTCAGTTGTAGGTATTATTTTTAAGTATTGTAATTATAGGCATCCTTCATTTACTAGTTTACACTTCTAGGGTGTATCTTTAGAAAGCAAAAAAACAAAAAACTTTTTAGACACAGATTAACACAGAGTTACACGGATTAAAACCTTTTAATTAGCGTTAGTTAGATATAATACTTAATGTTTATTAGGTTAATTATTTTAGTAGCGTTTTTAAAAAATCTATGTAAATCCGTGTCTAAATAATAGAAAGTGTAAACTCCTTTCGCCTCTTAATGAAGGATGCCTAATTATAGCTCATCTTTTTTTATACCCAATATTATTATCTTTAAAACATTACAGTTTCTTATGTGCATTAGGAGTAGAAATTGAGAGGTTTGCTAATCCTAGGTATGGTTAACAAGGAGATATTCTGGTTTGAAAAATTAAGAATTGCCCTTATTTGGGAAAATCAAAGTTAGGGTAGTAGATATCTTTCCAAAATAATCTTGCGGGTGAGAAGACAAAAATCTTTGCTTCGTTCGTTGGAGTACTAATAACTCACTACAGCAAAATTTTTGTCTTCTCTTGCCTCTAGATACTTAGAGAATATGGTATTTATTTTGGAAAGATGTCTAATATAAGAAATTAGTTCTAGGGGTTATTTATATGAATAAAGAAGAGGCATCTTTAAAGAAATATGCCAGAAGGCGAGGATTATTTATTGAACGAGATTATCTTTAAGGGCATCTTCTTCTGACTGGTAGATGATAAATTTTTCTTTGTAACCAGAAAGTTTTAATAACTTATTCTCTCGAGAAGAAGAATATATTAATCTAAGGTCACCTTGATTTTTTCGCGATTGTTCTAGTCCGACTTCAAGAGATCCAAGACCAGCGCTATCAATAAAATTTACTAATTCCAGGTTAGCTATTAATTTATTTTTTCCATGTCTAAGGAGGACATCAACAATTTCACTAAACTTAGACGATGTAAAAATATCCATTTCACCAGCTAGATTAATAATAACTGCATTATTTCCTTGTTCCTTTATATCTATTTTAAGATCCATATTCCCCCCCTTATAAAGAAAATGATAAATTAGGAACGATGAAAAAAGATGATATCATAATTATAAAAGTAGTCAAGAATATATTTAAACTAATTCATCATTCCAATAATAGCCTTTAAACTTGTTAACGCTTTTTGCTGTAACCTTGAAACATGCATTTGAGATATTCTAAGTCTTTGAGCGATCTGAGCTTGGGTTAAATCATCATAAAAGATTAACATAATTATCAGACGTTCTCTCTTTTCTAATTTATTTATGGCTTTTTCAATATCAATTTCCTGGAGGAGATTTTTTAAACTCTCATCTTCATTAGGAACACAATCAATAATAGAGGTAGATTGTTCACCATCTTGTAAATCTATTTCAGCGTCAAGAGAATAGGGTGTATAAGCATATCCTGCTTCAAGAGATTCTAATATCTCTTCCTCTGAGGTATTCAGTTCTGTCGCAATTTCAGTGATAGTTGGAGATCGATGATATCGTTGAGTGAGTTTTGGGATACACTTATTTACTATTAAATATAATTCCTGAACACTCCTTGGGACCTTTAGCGTCCAACCGGAGTCTCTAAAGTAATGTTTTATTTCTCCGAGGATAATAGCATTAGCATAGGTTGCAAACTCAACCTCTCGATTGGGATCGAATCCATCAACTGCCCTTGTGAGACCTATGCTCCCAACTGAGACTAAGGTTTCGAGAGAAATTCCTCTATTAACGAATCTTTTAGCTAAGGAGTGAACTAATCCAAGGTTTGATAAAATTATTTTTTCTCTAATAACTACATCCCTTGTCTTGGAGTATTCTCTTAGTAGTCCATCTGTCTTTTCTTTTGCCAGTAGTTTATTTTTTTCTGATGTTACATCCATTGTGTTTTTTTATTTTTAATTAACATTTGATATGTTTGTAAGATATTTCGTCATATGTACTTCAGTCCCATTATTAAGCTCTGTTTTATATATAACACTATCCATTAAAGATTGCATCAAAAAGATACCTAAACCAGTTTTGGGTGGGATATCTCTTTTTTGATTAGGATTAACCTGGGAATAATTAAAACCAACACCTGTATCTTTAACAAAGATATCTATTTTAGATGGAGAAATAGTACATCTTATTAAGATCTTATTATCTTCTATCTCTTTTTTAACTGAAGAAGGATAAGCGTGTTTAATTGCATTAATACACGCTTCACCAACAGCAACCTTAACATCTTCAATGTCATCATAGGAAAAAGCCATACGACTGGCAATGCCAGAAACTGTTAGCCTTACAACCCCTACATATTCAGATTTACAGGGGATTGTTAATTCAATCATATCACTTCTATTATTTGACTGTATTGTGGAATTATCATCCATTCAAGTTTTTCCTCCACATGATTTTTCACCGCGCATTTTTTACGTCTTTACGATGATTATTTAAAAACACAATTTATACACTGTTTTTAATAGACATCTTTCCAAAATAATCTTTATTAAAGTAGGAGAGGAGACAAAAATCTTCGCTCCACTCTGTGTCTAAACAGCTAGTTACAAAACTAACCTGCATTACCTCAGAAAAACCAAAGTTGGAATAGTATAGTTTACTTTCGAACTTAATTTTTCAATAACAATATCATATAAAAAGGAGATGAAGCAAGAAAAAAATAGGAAGTGTTGTGGAAAGACCTAACTTGGAGTAGTATACTTAATCATTCGTACTTGGGTGCCAGTAGGAAGATTTTTATCATATTCAACCTCATCCATTAACGATTTTATTAAAAAAATTCCAAGGCCAACTTTTTTATCTTTAGAAACATAGGATCGTTTTACATATTGCTGAACAAATAAAGGTGAGAAACCTACTCCTTTATCCTTAATAATAATCGTTAATTTATTGGGATAAATCAGGCATCTCACTATAATCTCTTTATCTATAAAATCCTTATGGTAAGCATGTTTTATTACATTGATACATGCCTCACCAACTGCTATTTTAATATCTTCAGTATTTTCATTTGTAAAAGCCATGCGATTTGCAATCGATACCATTACAAGTCTCACAACTCCAACATATTCAGATTTGCCAGGTACTTTTATTTCTATGATATCTGGTTCTCTTACTTTATTTTTTGGTTGATCACTGGAAGTGTTTTTTTTTCCCATCTTTAATTAAAATCGTTTAAGAAATTAAAAAATTAGAGGACACTATCTACTACCTCTTGTATTACTTTTTTTTTAAATTGGTTATTATTTAGGTAACAACTTATGATTTTATTTGCTGTAAGTTGAATGATCTTCTCTTCAAATCCTCTATCCTTTAATGCCCTATTAATTATCTTACCTCTAAGTCTGGAATTTTCTTTTATATATTCGACAATATTGATTGTTAATTCATCTGAAATTTTTTTCTTGAAATTAGAGGCGCCTTTAGAAGTTATATTTAATCCTTTGTTCTCCAAGGTAGATGAGATATCAATTTTATTGTCGATACTTTCAGTTGTTTTGATTTTAATGGGTTCAGAAATAGTTTCTGCAGTTAATGGGGGAGCATTATTAACTGTTTTTGATGAAGTTTGGATAAGTTCTTCCAGTCCTGTAACTACAACTATAGCTTCCGTTGACTTTATTATGCCAGAGTCCTTTTTTTGAGACAGCTCTTTTGCTGCTTTTATAATTTTTTGAGCAGTAGACTTTGGAAGGTTTGTATCTTCTACTAGCTCTTCAATAGATGCCTTAGATAATTTTTTTAATGTATCAAACCCTTTTTCTCTAAGGATATCAGCAGTGATCTGTCCTTGGCCATGAATTTGGCCAATTAAAGTTAATTCGTCCATGAGTTTATTATCCTTATAGTAGCCATGAAATGGCTTTTTTATTTCATGGCTACTATAAGGATTTTTTTTGAAATTTAGTTTTTAATAAGTGAACGACCATAAAAACTTATAACATTTTGTTTGGCTACAAAGGTTGCTTACACAAAAGTTATACTACTCCAACTTAGGTTTTTCTAAAATAATGCAGGTTTGAAGTATAACACAATCACTTGGAAAAACCTAAGTTGGAGTACTATATAAGTAATTATGGTCGGCCATTTATACCAGAATAAGAGAAAAAATGATTAGACACTTCAAACTTAAATCGAGTTAACTATATTATTCCCATTAGAAGAAAAAATAAACTTAACTATACTACTCCAACTTAGGTTTTTCTGAGTTAATGCAGGTTAGTTTTGTAACTAGCTGTTTAGGCACAAAGTAGCAAAGGTACAAAGGCACAAAAGCACAAAAGCACAAAGGCACAAAGGCACAAAGTAGCAAAGGCACAAAGGCACAAAGGCACAGAGATGATATGATAAAGTGTCAAGCTTCCTAAAAGTGGGTATATATAAGAGAAATCTTTTAATCTTGTAACCCTCAATTAAAAGGAGAAAAAGCATGACACAAGTATCTTATTCAGCAACAAAGTTTGACGCATTTATCGGAATAGATGTTGACAAAAAAAGCTATGTATTTACAGTTGGAGACCATAACACAATGAGCCGAGCAAAAAAAATACCAGCTAATCCCGAACATCTCTACAACTACATTCAAAATAACCTTAAAGGTAAAAAAGTTATTTGTGCCTATGAAGCTGGCCCTACAGGATTTCACCTTCATGATTAC
>JAZDLJ010000427.1:0-2345 GCA_043802115.1 bacterium
TCAAACAGAGGCAATTTTACGGGAAGCTGCACTAAAAAAATTTATAAAAAGCCTACTAATAACTCACTACAGCAAATTTTTTGTCTTCTCTTGCCTCTAGATACTTAGAGAATACGGTATTTATTTTGGAAAGATGTCTAAAGAAGATATAATCACTCAACCTTGAGAGCTACATTTTTTCCACCTTCAAATTTTCAATAATAAACTGCTGGCGATCAGGGGTGTTCTTTCCCATATAATAACTTAGTAACTTAGGGATTTGGACACCCTCATCTATTACAAGTGGTTCAAGACGGATATGTTCTCCGATAAACCTTCCAAATTCATCAGGTGAGATCTCTCCTAAACCCTTAAAACGGGTTATCTCACAATTTTTACCAAGCTTATTAATCGCTGTCTGTTTTTCCTCTTCACTATAACAATAGACAGTCTCCTTTTTATTTCTAACCCGAAACAATGGGGTATCGAGAATATAGACATGCCCGTTTTTTACCAGATCAGGAAAAAATTGTAAGAAGAAGGTCATCATTAAGAGACGGATGTGCATCCCGTCTACATCAGCATCTGTAGCAATAACAATGTTATTATAACGTAGATTATCAAGACCATCTTCTATGTTTAAGGCGTGGTGGAGGAGATTGAATTCCTCGTTTTCATAAACAACTTTTTTGGTCATGCCAAAGGAATTAAGGGGTTTACCTCTAAGGCTAAAAACCGCCTGAGTCTCCACATTTCTTGACTTTGTAATCGACCCACTTGCTGAATCTCCTTCTGTGATAAATAAGGTGCTCTCGTAACGAGTATCATCTTTACTATCATTATAATGAATCCTGCAATCACGTAACTTTTTATTGTGGAGACTAGCCTTTTTGGCATTCTGGTTGGCTAATTTTCTGATCCCTGCCATATCTCTGCGTTCACGTTCAGATTGGAGGATCCGCTTCAGCAAGGCATCACTTATTTCACTGTGCTTGTGAAGGTAGTTATCCAACTCTTTTTTTATAAAGTCGTTTATATACGTCCTTACTGTTGGTCCATCTGGACCCATATTTACTGAACCTAACTTAGTTTTTGTCTGGGATTCGAATACTGGCTCCTGGATACGAACGCTAATCGCAGTTATGATTGATGTCCGAATATCTGAGGACTCAAAATCTTTTTTAAAGAATTCACGGATTGTCCTTGCCACTGCCTCTTTAAAGGCTGTAAGATGAGTGCCTCCCTGGGTTGTGAATTGTCCATTAACAAAGGAGTAATACTCTTCACCATATTGATTGCCATGGGTTAACGCGATCTCAAGATCAGGGCCTTTAAAATGGATAATTGGATACCTGAGTGATTCAGGATCGGTCTTTCTGGAGATTAGGTCTAATAAGCCATGTTGAGAATGGATTTTTTTACCATTAAAATTGATAACCAATCCAGAGTTGAGATAGGCATAATTCCAAAGCTGATTTTCAATGAATTCAGGGATGAAATGGTAATATTTAAAGATGGTATCATCAGGGATAAAGGTAGTAATAGTCCCGTTAGACTGATTTGATGAACTGATTGGAGGATCATTGGTCGAAATCCCCTGAGAAAACTCAATAGACTTAGTTTTCCCCTCACGTATAGATTGAACCTTAAAGTATTTAGAGAGGGCATTAACAGCCTTAGTTCCAACCCCATTTAATCCAACGGATTTCTGAAAGGCTTGGGTATCATATTTACCCCCGGTATTGATCTTGGCCACACAATCATAAACCTTTCCTAAAGGTATACCTCGGCCATAGTCTCTCACCTGAACCTTATGTTCTGTAATCTCTAATTCGATAGACTTACCAAACCCCATTATATGCTCATCGATAGAATTATCAATCACCTCTTTAAGAAGCACATAAATCCCATCATCAGGAGAAGAACCATCTCCTAATTTTCCAATATACATCCCCGGACGCATTCGGATGTGATCACGCCAGTCAAGGGAACGGATGCTTTCTTCTGTATAGAGCATTTTATCCATTAATTTATTTTACCTCTGGTTTTTCCTTGTGTTCACTTGTTTAGTATAACTTTCTGTTTTTTTTGTGAATGTTAAATATTACCATTATCTAAAATAAGTATCAAGTAGAAAAAAGTTTTGACAGCCGTTAATTTAGGTTTGACAAAAAGAATTTTTTCTAATAGGATGTTGCCTATTATATTATTTTTTGAAATTTAAGTATACTACTCCAACTTAGGTTTTTCCAAGTGATTGTGTTGGTTAAAACCAGCATGTTAAGGCATAAAGGCATTGAAACACAAAGTTTTTTTAAGATTTTTTTGTTTTTTCCTTTGTGCCTCTGTGCTTTTGCTACTTTGTG